>DASVNC010000327.1:0-18001 GCA_036384055.1 Parvibaculum sp. | reverse complement strand
AGGCGCGTCGAGGCGCGCCATCAGCCGGTCGAGCGCGTCCGGCGCGACCGCTTCCGGCTCGATGCCATCGAGCAACGTGCCGCCGATCGCTTCGGCGGCGGCGAGTTCGGCTCTCGCTTCCGGCAGAAAACTCAAATGCGAGGCGACCATCAGCGCAGCGCCTTCCGACAGCGTGCCGGCCGCATAGTCAACAATCCATTCGCTGCCGAGGCGGTGCATGACGCTCATCGCAAATCCTCCAGCGCCGTGCGCAGGCGCGCGAAGGCGAGACGCAATCTCGACTTCACGGTGCCGAGCGGGATCGCCAGCTTTTCGGCGATCTCGGAATGGGGAAGACCATCGAGAAACGAAAGCGTGACGACCTCGGCCTGATCGGCGGGAAGCGTCGTCATCGCTTTCCGGACCCGCGCGCCGATTTCGATGCTGACGAGGCAGAGGTCTGCCGGGACGGGCGCCTCGGGCGCGAGCGAGGGATCGTCGGCGTCGAGTTCGGGCCGGTTCTGGCGGCGCATCGCGTCGATGAAACGGTTGCGTGCAATGGTGAAGACCCAAGTGCCGACCGACGCTTTCGCCGGATCGAAAAGTTCGGCCTTGCGCCACACCGTCAACATCACGTCCTGAACCAGATCCTCGGCCATGCGGTCGTCGGCGCGCTGACGGCGCAGATAGGATTTCACCCTGGGGGCATAATAGGCAAAGAGGCTGGCGAATGCCGCGCGGTCACGCAGGACGATGGCGGCCATCAGCCCTGCCATGTCTTCGGCGCGCATGGCCGTTCCGCCGCTGCCGGATGTCCCGCCTTGCCTTGGGTCTTCGGCCATTACCCCCCGCATCGTCGAACGCCGCCATTGAAGGCGGACGGACGGGACTTGTCGAGCGGCGGTTGCGATATTTGGCGCCATGAAGGTTGATACGCCGCCAAAACCAGCATGGATCATCGCGCCCGATCCGCCGCAAGTTTATGTAGAGTCGCTGCCGTCGCAAAACGCAAGCTTCGTTCTGCGGCTGTACATCGACATCGGCTCAAACTTCCATGAGGAGGGCGGGCGGGCAAGGCATGATCCGGAACGGCGCCTTGCTCGTATAGAGCCGCAGTCCCCGGTTCGCAGAGGTTTCGATGGCTCCCTATGACGATGTCCGCCCGGCCTCCGCGATGTCCGGCGCGGGGCTGCGCATCGCGGTGATCGGCACAGGCATATCGGGCCTGTCGGCGGCGTGGCTTCTGTCCCGCGCGCATGACGTGACCGTCTATGAAAAAAGCGATTACCCCGGCGGACATTCGAACACGGTGACGGTCGACGGTCCGGAGGGCGAGGTTGCGGTCGATACCGGCTTCATCGTCTATAACGAACTCAACTATCCAAACCTGACGGCGCTTTTTTCCCATCTCGGCGTCCGGACGCAAGCGAGCGATATGTCGTTTGCCGCGTCGCTGACGGAGGGCGCGAAGGGCGACCGCTTCGAATATTCCGGCACGAGCCTCAACGGGCTTTTCGGCGACCGGCGCAACATCTTTCGCCCGCGCATGTGGCGGATGCTTGGCGAAATCGCGCGGCTCTACCGCTTCGCGCCGGCTCTTCTCAAGCTGTCGGGCCTCGATGAAAAGCCGCTCGGCGAATTTCTGCGCGAGCAGGGTTATTCGGCGGCGCTGCGCGAGGATCATCTGCTGCCGATGTGCGCGGCGATCTGGTCGCTGCCATTGGCCCAGGTCGAAGAATTTCCGGCGCTTGCCTTCCTGCGCTTCTTCGACAATCACGGGTTGATGCGGATCAGCGGACGGCCGCAATGGCGGACCGTCGATGGCGGCGCGCGCGAATATGTGCGCCGTCTCGCCGCGCCGCTCGGCGCACGCATCAGGCTCGGCACCGGCGTCGCGGGCGTCCGTCGCGACGACACGAGCGTCAGCGTGTTCGATACGAAAGGCGGCGTCGCGCACTACGATCACGTCGTCATCGCGTCCCATAGCGACGAGGCGCTGGCGATGCTTGCCGACGCGGATGAACGCGAGCGGCAACTGCTCGGCGCCATCCCCTATCAGCGGAATGTCGCCTGGCTGCATTCGGACGCGGCCTTCATGCCGAAAGCGAAGCGTGTCTGGTCGAGCTGGAATTATATGGGCGGCGGCGAAACGCCCGCGGGGGAAGCTGCGCCCGTCTGCGTCAGCTACTGGATGAACCAGTTGCAGAGCTTGCCGACGAAGCGCCAGCTTTTCGTCACGCTCAATCCCTCGCACGAGCCCCGCGGCGACACCGTCGTCCGGCGCATCGACTACGATCATCCGGTTTTCAACACCGCCGCGCTCGCCGCGCAGCGGCAGCTCTGGCAGCTGCAGGGCGCGCGGCGCACCTGGTTTTGCGGCGCCTATTTCGGTTCCGGCTTTCACGAGGACGGATTGCAGGCCGGGCTTGCCGTTGCCGAGGCGCTGGGGGGTGTGGCGCGGCCCTGGACGGTCGGCAACCCTTCAGGGCGGATTTCGCTGGGCGCTCCGGCGCCTGTGCCGCAGCCGGCCACGGCATGACCGCGCTTCCGGCCTCCGGCATTTACGCCGGCCGTGTCTTTCATCGCCGGCTCCGGCCGCGGGTCCATGCGCTGCGCTACCGGGTTTTCTATCTGCTGCTCGATCTTGACGAGATGGCGGCGCTGGCCCGCCGGTCGCGGCTGTTTTCCTACAACGGTTTCGGGCTTCTCGGCTTTTACGACCGCGATCACGGTCCGGGCGAGGACAGGCCGCTCCGGCCCTGGATCGAGGCGCAGCTGGCGCGGGCGGGCGTTTCGGCCGAAGGCACCCGCATTCTGGCGCTGACCTTTCCGCGCGTTCTCGGCTACGTCTTCAATCCGCTGACGGTTTATTTCTGTCTCGACGCGCAAGGCGGCCTTTCGGCGCTGCTCTATGAGGTGTCGAACACGTTCGGCGAGCGCCATTGCTATGTCATCCCCGTGGAAGACGCCTCGGCGCAGATGGTGGCGCAGACCTGCGACAAGGCTTTCTTCGTATCGCCCTTCATGGCGGTCGAGGGCCGGTATCACTTCAAGGTGCAGAGGCCCGGCGAGCGGCTGGCGCTGACCATTCGCGAGAGCGACCGGGAGGGCGCGCTGCTGACGGCCTCTTTCGCCGGAACGCGGCAACCCTTCGACGACGCGGCGCTTCTCAAGGCGTTTCTGACCCATCCGTTACTGACGTTGAAGGTCGTGGGCGCGATCCACTGGGAAGCCCTCAAATTGTGGGTAAAAGGTGTGCCGTTAAGAGACAGGCCGTCGGCGCCGGCCTCGCCGGTCACCGTTTGTCCCGCGGGTCCGGTTGCGCTGCGTGCGGGCGCAAATGAAAGCGCTGCCGTTTCGGGCATCGGCGGCGCGTAACCTATTCTTAGGTCTGGCTTCTTTAAACTCGGCAGGTTGAGGCATCAGGCCGGTCCGGAGCTTGCGTTCCGGCCCGGCGTGTAACGCAAGATTGTCGAGTTCAAGGATGCGGGCGGCCACAAGAGGCACCTCGGAAAGCGACTTGTTGAAAGTGCTTTCCGAACCGGAGGCGCGGCTGGCTCGCGGCGGACTGCCGCGCGCGCGTTTTCTCGCCGTGCGCCAGAAAGTCGTCATCGTGCTCGCTGTCATCGGGGTCGCGATGGTGCTGCTGAGCGCCGCTTTCGTTTTCCGTCTTTACGGACATCAGGTGGAGGAGCGCGCCCGTTCGCGTGCCGAGGCCTTCACCGAGATACTCGACCGCCCGGCGCTGCAGTCGAAAACGCCGGCCGACATCAACGCGATCCTGATGCTGCTGGCCAACTCGACGCGGATCGGACTTGTTGTCGTTGCCGACGACCGCGGCACGGTGATCGCCGCGTCGCAGAGCGACTGGCGCGGCCTCGCCCTTCGCCGCCTGATCGATCCCCCGGCGCTCGACCGCCTTGCATTGGAAACGAAGGGGCTTGTCAGAAGCGCCAACCCGGATGCGCGCTATATGGATTTCATCCGGCACATAGACCTGCCGTTCGAGAAAAAGCCCGGCACGGTTCTCATCCGCCTGAATGTCGCGACGGCGATGGAAGCGCAGAAGGCCGCCGCGTGGAGCCTGCTCGTCTGGCTGACCGCCGGCGTCATTCTGGCCGTGCTGACGATCTCACTGGTGATGCAGCGCCTTCTCGTCGCGCCGATAGAGGCCTTGCGCATTTACGCCGAGCGCCGTGGCGCATCCGAACTGCTGCCCGCGATCGGGCCGCCCGACGAAATTTCGATTGTCGCGGACGCCCTGACGGATTCGTTCAAGGCGAACCTCGCGGGCGAAGTGCGCCTCACCGATCTCGCACAGACCGACGCGCTGACAAGCCTCGGCAATCGCAGCCATTTCAAGGCCCGGCTCGACCGTGAGATAGTGCTTGCGGCGCGCGGCGGCGGCCTTGTCGGCGTGATGATCCTCAACCTCGACAAGTTCAAGGACATCAACGACACGCTCGGCCACAATGCCGGCGACATGATCCTGCAACGGACCGCGGAAATTCTGCGGAGCTGCCAGCGCAAGGGCGACACGGTGGCGCGGCTGGGGGCCGACGAGTTCGGCGTCATTCTGTCCGGCATCTCGGCGCCCGAGGATGCGGTCGAATTCGCCAACCGTTTCATTCGCGCGGTCGGCGCGCCGTTCCGCATCGGCTCGCACGAACTTCATCAGACGGCCTGCGTCGGCTTGACGCTCTTTCCGCAGGACGGGCGCGACGGCGAAATCCTGTTGAAGAACGCCGATCTCGCCTTGTCGCGGGCAAAACAGGAGGGCTCGGGTGCATCCGTGCTTTATCGTCACGAACTGCATCTCAGGGCGATGGAGCGGAACTCCATCGAGCGCGACCTCAGAACGGCGCTCGCCCAGAAGCAGCTCGTGCTGTTCTATCAGCCGAAGGTCGACATCCATACCGGCCGCATCGCCGGCGCCGAAGCGTTGATCCGCTGGCGGCATCCCGAGCGCGGGCTCATTCCGCCTGATCTTTTCATTCCGGTTGCCGAGCAATGCGGCTTCATCACCGATGTCACCAAATGGGTGCTCGACGAGGCGTGCCGGCAAAACCGCGCCTGGCAGCGGGACGGGCTGACCAAAATCGGCATCGCCGTCAACGTCTCTGCGGTCGACCTGCGGCGTCCCGATCTCAGCGACATCGTTGCGAACACGCTCGTCAGACATGCCCTGTCGCCGCAGTATCTCGATCTGGAAGTGACCGAGAGCATGGTCATGCGCGACGTCGATGTCGTCATCGGCACGCTCCGGCGGCTGCGCAGCCTCGGCGTCGGCATCGGCATCGACGATTTCGGCACCGGCTATTCCTCGCTCGCCTATCTGAAACGCTTTCCAGTGAAACAGCTGAAGATCGACCGCAGCTTCGTCCGCGATATCGCCGACGCGCGCGACGGCGAGATTATCCCGAAGGTCATCGTCGATCTCGCCCATGCGCTCGGCATTTCGGTGCTGGCCGAGGGCGTCGAGGATGCGGCGCAGCTTGAAATCCTGCGCTCGCTCGGCTGCGATGAAGCGCAGGGCTATTTCCTCGGCAAGCCGATGGAGGCCGCCGACTTCGAAGCGTTCCTGCGCAGTTCGGCGGACGGGATGCATCCCGACCAGACCGTGCGCGAGATCGTCAGCATCGCGCCGAACGCCGCCAACATCGTTCTGAAGCGTCCGGCGCGCGTTCCCGGTTCAGCCGCCTGACGAGGCGTCTATCGCGATCCGGTTCGGTTGACGCAGCGGACACTTGCCTGCGCGGCGTTTGCCTAACCGGCGCTGGACGCGCCCTCTTCCGGCGCTAAACTCCCTTCCCAACAAGATGCGCTTCCATCAGCGAAGAGGCGCAGGCGTCGGGAGGCACCGGATGGATCTCGCTTACAGCCCTGAATATCAGTCGTTTCGTGACGAGGTGCGCGGCTTCATCGCCAGACACGGCAAGGATGCGCCGCGGCGCTTCGGCCTGTCGCGGCCGTCCAGCGAATATCTCGCCTGGCAAAAACTTCTGATCGCCAACGGCTATGCGGCGCGGACGATCCCCAAGCAATATGGCGGCTACGGCGCCAAGCCCGACATTCTGCAATCGCGCATCATCGCCGAAGAATTCGCCAATGCCGGCCTGCCCACCGGCCTGTCGGGACAGGGTATCTCGATGTTCGTGCCGACGCTGCTGGAGCTCGGCACCGAGGAGCAGAAAAAGAAATGGATCGAGCCGACGTTGAAAGGCGAGGTCGTCTGGTGCCAGGGCTATTCGGAACCGGGCTCGGGCTCCGACCTCGCCTCGCTGCAGACGAAGGCGCATGAGGACGGCGACGATTTCGTCATCAACGGCCAGAAAATCTGGACCTCGACCGCACATGCCGCCGACATGATCTTCTGCCTCGTGCGCACCGAGCCCGACAAGCCGAAGCACGAAGGCATTTCCTATCTGATCTTTTCGATGAAGACGCCGGGCATCGAGGTTCGTCCGCTGACGACCATGACCGGCCATGCCGAATTCAACGAAGTCTTCTTCACCGATGTGCGGGTGCCCAAAACGCAGATCGTCGGCGGGCGCGGCCAGGGCTGGTTCGTCGCCAATGCGACGCTGAAGCACGAGCGCGGTATGCTGGGCGATCCCAATCAGGCGGGAACGCGGCTGAAGGAAATCGTCGGGCTGATGCAGAAGGAGACGCTGGACGGGCAGCGGCTGATCGACAATCCGCTGTTCCGCGACCGGCTGCTGCAATTGCAGGCCCGGGTGCTGGCGATGCAGTTTCACGGGCTGAGGTTGCTGACGGCGGCGACCAAGGGCGAGGATGCGGGGCTTGCCCGGCTCATCGTCAAGCTGCAGGGCTGCGAACTCAACCACCAACTGGCGGCGCTTGCCATCGACGCGCTGGGCGAGCTCGGCGTGCTTTACGGCGACAGCCCGCATCTGCGCGCCGACGGTTCCTGGCAGCATCGCTACATGTTCGACCTCGGGCTGATTATCGGCGGCGGCACGGCGCAGATTCAAAAGAACATCATTTCGGAGCGGGGCCTCAACATGCCGCGCGAGCCGAAGCCCGCGAAAGTTTGACATCATGGAATTCGGACTGTCGGAAGACCAGAGGCTGATGCAGGACAGCGTCAACCGGACGCTCGAAAAAGTTTCCGCGCTCGAGCGCGTGCGCAAGGCGGCGGATGCGCGCGAGGCGAGGGCGCAGGACATCTGGCTGGCGCTCGTCGAACTCGGCGTGCCGGGTATGCTGATCGGCGAAGAGCATGGCGGCATGGGGCTGAAGCTCCTCGACGCGGCGCTGGTCGCCGAGGCGCTCGGGCGCCACGTCGCGCCGGTGCCCTTTATTGCCAGCACCGTCATGGCGCCGCTTGCGATCATGAGCGCGGGCGCGGCCAGGCAGCAGGAAACGTGGCTGCCGAAGCTCGCCTCGGGCGAGGCGGTCGCCGGCGTCGCGATTTCGGAGCGGGCGGCGGGCGCGCGCGAAGGCGGCGGCGTGACGGCATCGGAGGGCAAGCTCAGCGGCAAGGCGCTTTTCGTGCTCGATTTCGGCGCGGCGGATGTTTTCATCGTCGCCGACAAGGCGGGCGGACTTCATCTCGTCGATGCGGGCGCGAGAGGTCTCACGCGCGTGCAGCTCACCACCATCGATCTCACGCGCTCGATCGGCGAATTGCAGTTCGACAATGTGGCCGCCGAACCGTTGGCGTCCGGCGATGGGAAGCTGGCATTCCGGCGGATGCTCGATGCAGGGCGGGTGATGCTCGCCGCCGATACGCTCGGCGCCGGCTGGATGATGATCGACAAGGCGGTCGCCTATGCGAAAGAGCGCAAGCAGTTCGGCCGCGTCATCGGCTCCTTCCAGGCGGTCAAGCACATGTGCGCCGAAATGGCGGCGGAGCTAGAACCCGGGCGCTCGCTCGTCTGGTATGCGGCGCACGCCTTCGACGAATTGCCGGACGAGGCGCCGCTGATGGCGGCGCATGCCAAGGCGCATCTCTCGGAGGTCGGCCGCTTCGTCGCGCGGACGGCGACGGAGGTTCATGGCGGCATGGGCTTCACGGATCTTCTGGGCCTGCACTACTGGTTCAAGCGGATCGGCCTCGACCGGCAGCTGCTCGGCAGTCCCGAGCGGGTGCGCCACGAGGCGGCGGTCATGCAAGGCTGGGCGGCGGACTGAACCGGCGTGGGATAGTATCCCGTCGGCGCACACAGATTCGCCGCGCCTGAAGTTTTGCCGCCGGGGGCACCCATGTATATCGGCTATATCGCCGCCTTTCTGACGACGGCTTCTTTCATTCCGCAGGCGATCAAGACCATTCGCACGCATGACACCGAGGGCATATCGGTGTTGATGTATCTCGGCTTCGTCACCGGCGTTTTCTTCTGGCTGATTTACGGCCTCATGCAGCGGGATCCGGCCATCATCGCGGCGAACGCCCTGACCTTTCTGCTGGCGCTGCCGATCCTCGTGATCGCGTCGAGAAACGAACTGCGGCACAGGCGCGCCGAAAAGCCATCCTGACGCGGCGTCCGCCGGGACAGGCTTGCGCCCGCGCCCTTCGCCTGATTGCATAGGCCATCGACATATATAAGCGCGCGTCTCAAGCGCGTATTTCCGGAGGACAGTTTCATGCGCGCTACCATTTTCCGCGACGGAGATCTCGTTGCGGGCACGATCTCCGACCCGAAGCCCGGCGACGGACAGGTTCTCGTCAAGACGCTGGCATGCGGGATTTGCGGGTCGGACCTCCACGCGTTTCATCACGCCGACAAGATGAACGACGCGGCGAAACGGTCGGGTTCGGATTTCGTCATGGACCTGAAGCGCGATCTCGTTTTCGGGCACGAGTTCTGCGCCGAAATTCTCGACCACGGGCCGAACACGCAGAAGACGCTGAAGGCCGGCACGCGCGTCTGCTCGGTGCCGATCGCCGTCAAGCTCGAAGGCGGGAAGGCCGACATCCAGCCGCTCGGCTTTTCCAACGCGATGCCCGGCGGCTTCGCCGAGCAGATGGTGCTGAACGAGATGCTGTTGCTCGAAGTGCCGAATGGCTTGCCGACCGATCAGGCGGCGCTGACAGAGCCGATGGCCGTCGGCTGGCATGCTGTCGAGAAAGCGCGGCTGACGCCCGAGGACATTCCGGTCGTCATCGGCTGCGGCCCGGTCGGGCTCGCGGTTATCGCCAGCCTCAAGATCAGGGGTGTGCATCCGATCATCGCCGCCGATTTCAGCCCGGCGCGGCGCAAGCTCGCCGAGACGATGGGCGCCGACATCGTGCTCAATCCGGCGGAACATTCGCCCTATACGCGCTGGACGCAAGAGGCGACGCCGGAAGGTTTCGATCCGACCAGCGTCATCGCGATCCTCGGCATGGGACCGAAGATGCGGCCCGGCGTCATCTTTGAATGCGTCGGCGTGCCCGGCATCATCCAGCAGCTTCTGGAAGGCGCGCCGCGCGGCGCCCGCATCGTCGTCGTCGGCGTCTGCATGGAGCAGGACAAGTTCGAGCCCTTCTTCGCCATCAACAAGGAGCTCAACCTGCAATTCGTGCTCGCCTACACGCCGGAGGAATTCGCGCTGACGCTGCATCATCTCGCCGAAGGCAAGATCGACGGCACGCCGCTCGTCACCGGCAAGGTGGGCGTCGAGGGCGTCAAGCAGGCTTTCACCGATCTCGCCAATCCCGAGAAACACGCGAAGATTCTGGTCGAGCCCTGGCGTTGAGCGCGCTCAGGCGGGCGCCGTCTCGCTGAAGGCGGGGCGGGCGGCCAGAGTTTTGAAAATGGCATCGAGTTTCGGCCGCCCGTCGCGCCAGTCGAGCGCGGCGTGGCGGAAGTCGAGATAGCCGAAAGCCGCGCCGAGCGAAATGACGCCGAGCGAAATCGGGCCGGTCGTCGGGAGACCTGCAAGGGTTGACGCTTCGGCTTCCAGAAGATCGGCGGCGCGCAGAATGGCGCGGCGCCAGCGATCCATCCACAGCGCCGATCGCTCGGCTTCGGGCCGCGCCCTTTCGAAAGTCAGCGATACCGCCGCGTCAGAAATACCGTCGCCGACGGCATGAAGGCGCTGATCGAGCCAGCGCGGCTTGCCATCCGCCGGCAGGAGCCGCGGGCCCGGCAGCGTCGCGTCGAGATATTCGCAAATGAGCGGGCTGTCGAACAGCGTCGTGCCGTCGTCGAGCGCCAGAGCCGGCACTTTGCCGAGCGGATTGGCGGCATGAAGCGCGGCGGGGTCCGCCATCGCCGAGACGATTTCCTCGGAGACGAGATGAGCCGCGCCTTTTTCGCGGATGAGGATGCGCACCTTGCGGACGAAAGGCGAGGTAGGGGACGAATAAAGCTTCATCAAGGTCTCCTGTAAGGGGTGAAGGCACATTATCTCATCCGGAGCGCGGCTGAAATGAGCTAGACTTCGTCCGCGTGCAAACAGGAGGCTCGGCCATGTTCGGCGGCACTTATTTCGTCATTGCCATTCTCGTTCTGGCGGTTGTTTTCCTCATGCGGGCGGTCAAGGTCGTCCCGCAGGGATACGTCTATACGGTGGAGCGTTTCGGGCGCTACACGCACAGCCTGATGCCCGGTCTCGGCGTCATCACGCCTTTCGTCGATAGCATCGGATCGAAGGTCAACATGATGGAGACCGTGCTCGATGTGCCGAGCCAGGAAGTCATCACGCGCGACAATGCGATGGTGAAGGTGGACGGCGTCGTCTTCTATCAGGTGCTCGACGCGGCCAAGGCCTCCTACGAGGTCAACAACCTCAAGATCGCGATACTCAATCTCGTGATGACCAATGTGCGCACCGTGATGGGCGGGATGGATCTCGATCAGCTGCTGTCGCAGCGCGATTCCATCAACGCCCGGCTGCTGACAGTGGTCGATGAGGCGACGCATCCCTGGGGTCTCAAGGTGACGCGCATCGAGATCAAGGACATCGCGCCGCCGCGCGACATCATCGACAGCATGGCGCGGCAGATGAAAGCCGAGCGTGAGAAACGCGCCGCCATTCTCGAAGCGGAGGGCTTGCGGCAGTCCGCCATTCTGTCGGCGGAAGGCAAGAAGCAGGCGGCCATTCTGGAAGCCGAGGGCCGGCGCGAAGCGGCCTATCGCGACGCCGAAGCGCGCGAGCGGCAGGCGGAAGCGGAGGCCAAGGCGACGCAGGTCGTCTCCGACGCTATCGCCGGCGGCAATGTGCAGGCGCTCAATTATTTCGTCGCCACGCGCTATGTCGATGCGTTGAAGGCGGTCGCCGTGGCGCCGAACCAGAAGCTTGTGCTGATGCCGCTTGAAGCGGCGAGCGTCATCGGCGCCATCGGCGGCATCGGCGAGCTCGCGCGCGATGCGTTCGGCGGCGGTGGCGGCGGCGAAGGTTCACGCCGGGCGGGGCCCAAAGGTTCCGTGCCGCCTGTGAGCGGCGACTAGAGCCTTCATCGTTTCATTGAAACGATGAAGGGCTCTAACTCATTGTTTTGTCGCGTTTCCAGACGGTGAACCGCCTCCTTTCGTTTAAAGGAGGCACTTCACCTGGAAACGCTCTAGGCGCGGAGCATATGAACATGCCGTCAATCGCCGATCTCGGTCCCTGGACCTGGACCTGGTGGATCATCGCCGCCGTGCTCGCCATTCTCGAGCTTGTCGTGCCGGGCATCTTTTTCATCTGGCTTGCGGCGGCCGCCGCCGTCGTCGGCCTTCTGCTGCTCGCCGTCGATCTGCCGCTGACCTTGCAGGTGGCGCTCTTCGCGGCGCTTTCGGTTGCGGCGGTCTGGGCTTCGCGGCGCTATCTCGGCCAGCATCCGATCGAAAGCGACCGGCCGCTCCTCAACCAGCGCGCCGCGACCTATATCGGCCGGACTGTCACGGTCGAACAGCCGATCGAGAACGGGCGCGGCAAGGTTCGTATCGGAGATTCGCTCTGGCTGGCGCAGGGACCGGACACCGCGGCGGGCGCTTCAGTGCGCGTCACGGGCGCCGATGGCGGTGTGTTGATCGTCGAGGCGGTCTGAGGATCAACCGGCCAGGCAGGCGGTGCCGGTGTATTGTCCGTGCGAGGCGCGAACGACGCGCGTCTCGGTGAAGTCGCGGCAGCGGCCGCGCTCCTTGTCGTGGAATTCCCGCACCGGCGTAATCTCGCCCGAGGCCTGATCGGCTGCCGTCCGCCAGCGGACGGGCGTTCCGAGCGGTGCGTCCATGACGCGGGCCATAGCACGGCGCTGTTCGGAGGCCGGGATGCCCGTCAGCGTCGGCCCGTTCGAGCCGTGGACGACGTAGCCGATGGCGAGGCCGGCGATGATCGAATATTTCGCGACATTGCCGCCGCCGATGGCTGAGCCCAATGTCGCCAGACCGCCGGGGCCGACGATGCCGGTTTTGTCCTCAAACGGCAGGCGGACCAGCGGCACGGGCGGCGTCTCAGTCACCTTGGGCTGTGGCGGCGCGGCTTGCGCGCAGGCGGCGAGCAGAAACATCGCGCAGAGGACAGGCGTCGCGCGTTTCATCGGCTACTCCTTTTTCAGGATCGGCATGATGAACCGGCGAAGCGACGGGCTGACAGCGGCGAGGAGGCCGAGCACCAGCGTGACGATGGGCAAAGTGCCCGCCGAGCCCTTGAGCAGCCCGAGCAGGCCGAAGTTCAGATCGTCGATACGTTTTTCGAAGGCGGCAAGATCGCGCTGCACTTCCCGCCGCGCGTCCTCGACGGTGCGGGCGACCAGATCGGCCTCGAGTGTTGTGGCACGGCTCGGTTTGCGCCGGGCGTAGAGGATCGATGCGAGCGCGAGAACCGAGAGCGCCGCGCCGACGAGCAGCGCCGCCAGGGTATTTCCATAGAGGCTTGCGAGCGCGAAGAAGACCGCGAGGGCAAGCATCGTCAATGCGAGCAGCGCGACGAGGACCGAGACGACCGTCCAGAGCATGCGCTGCGTCAGCCTGCGGGCTTCCATCTCGATACGGAGGTATTCCGCCTCCGCCAGTCGGCGCATGTTGGGTGTGGGTTCGAGCATGGCTGTCTCCTAGCGCGAGATGGTGCGGCCGATCAGCAGGCCGATGGCAAAGGCGATGATGGCGCTGGGAACCGGGTGAGCGTCGATCTGCCTTTGCAGATCGCCGAGGCCGTCCTGCACCCGCTCGCCAAGCTCTTCGACCTTTTCGCGCGCGGTCGCCGCCCCGTCCTCGACGTCTTCGCGGATGAAGCCCTTTGCCTCTTCCAGCGCCGCCGTCAGGCGTTCGATTTCGGCGCGAAGTTCGTCGAGTTCGTCTGCCACCTTGGTGCCTTTTTCAGCCATGAGTCGTCTCCCTGATCGGCGCGGGACGTCAATTATAGACCCCAAGCCTAGCCCCGCATTGCGCCGGCGCAAAGCATCCCCGGTTTACCGGTGTGTCCGGAAAACGGTCAAAGATAGGGGGAGGCGAGGCGGATGGCGGCGTCGCGCAGTTTCACCGGCAGCGGACGCTGCACGATCTCTTCATAGGTGACGGCGCGGGCGGCGGCGATCTTGCCGTCGATGATGCGATTGAGGCGGGTGGCGAAGGAGGCGCCGTAGCATTCGAGGTCGAACTCGAAATTGAGGCGCAGGCTGCGGCCGTCCCAGTTGGCCGAGCCGACCTTGGACCAGGCCCCGTCAATGGTCATCAGTTTGGTATGTTCGAAGGGGCCCGTCGTCTTCCAGATGCGGCAGCCGGCTTCGATCAGCCAGGCGAGTTGCGGCGTTGCCGCCCAGTCGACGAAAGGCAGGTTGTTGGTGGTCGGCAGCACGATGTCGACCTTGACGCCGCGCATGGCCGCCAGCGACAGCGTGGTGGCGAGCGTCGTGTCGGGCAGAAAATAGGGCGTGACGATGCGGACGCTTTCGCGTGCCTCGGTGAGCGCGCCCATCTTCGTCCAGCGCACCGGGTTGATGCCCATGTCGGGGCCGCCGGGCAGGCCGCGGGCAACGATGTCGCCCTTGTGTTCGTGGCGGCGTTGTTCGGGAAACCAGTCGGGCCCATCCAGAATTTCGCCGGTGGTGAAGGTCCATTCATGGGCGAAGGTGCGGACGAGCTGGGCGATGACGGGGCCCTCGACGCGGAAGTGATAGTCGCGGATCGCCTTCTTCGGGTTCAGGCCGACGAGATTTCCTTCCGAGATATTCATGCCGCCGGTGAAGCCCAGCATGCCGTCCGCCACCAGAATCTTCTGATGGTTGCGCATGTTGAGATAAGGCATCTGCCAGGGCATGAACGAATGCAGGAAGCGCGCATAATTGATGCCGCGTTGGCGCAGCAGCGGCATGAGCGAGGGACGGGAATACCATGAGCCGACGCCGTCGATCAGCACGCGGACACGAACGCCGCGCGCCACGGCGCGGGCCAGGGCGTCGACAAAGAGGTGGCCGGCCTTGTCGTTGTTGAAGATGTAGGTCGAAAGCGCCAGCGATTTCGTGGCGCCGTCGATGGCCGCGATCATGGCGGGGTAAGCCTCGTCGCCGTTTTCAAGCACATCGATCGCGTTGCCGGGCTCGAAGCGTTCCGCCAGCACCTTCTGACCGAAATGCGCCAGGTTTTCGAGTTCGTGCCTGCGCTCGACTTCCTCCTCTTCCTGTTCGCCCTCGATCGGCGCGAGCAGGGGCGGCAGGGCGCGGCCGTGGCGAATGCCGCGCAGTTCGCGGGCGCGGCGCTGAATGCGGTTGATGCCGAAAAGCAGATAGATGATCCAGCCGGCGAAAGGCACGAGAAGAATGAAACCGACCCAGCCGGTGGCCGAGCGGACATCGCTTTTCGTCAGCATGGCGTGGCCGGCGGTCAGAACGACGGCGGCGGCCTGAAAAAGGCCGAAGAAGATGGGCCATATGTCGGAGAAGGTCTGCATAAAGCAAGATTAGCGCAAGGTGCGCGCTCCTCCTACTTCCCAGCGGCGCACCGGCTCAGAAGCTGACCGTGGTGCCGACATAAAGACCCCTGTCGTCGCCCGGGAAGAAGCGCGCCTGGCCCTGGAAGAAATCCGCCCGGTCAGCGTATTTCTTGTCGAAGATATTTTCCAGCCGGCCGAAAACGGAAACATTTTCGGTCAGCGCATATTCCGTCCGCAGATTGAAGAGGTCGTGGCCGGGATATTGTTCGGTATGGGCCGAATCCATCCAGTAGGCGCCGAGATGAACCCATTCAAGCTCGGCGCGGCCAAGTCCCTCGTTGAAGGCATAGCCGAGCCGGACATCGGCAATCGTGCGCGGCGCGGTGTCGATGTCGGAGCCCTTCGAGAAGGACTCGAACGAAGTCGATGAGTGCGCGAAATCGTAGGTGTGCCGCGCATAGGTCGCGGACGCCGCCAGATCGAAGTTCCACAGGAGCGGCGTCGCGACTTCTCCCTCGATGCCGATATGGCGCGTCTTGCCGTCGGTCACGTTGTCGCCGTTCGAATCCCGGAAAGCGTAGTTGTGCTTTTTCATGAAATAAGTGGCGATTTCATAGGTCAGCCGGTGGATCTGTCCGCGTGTGCCGACCTCGATGCTGTCGAGAACTTCCGACTTGATTGTCGAGGGATCGGGACCGTTGAACGGGGCGGCGCCGCCCGGAACCTTCTGCAAGCGGTAGAGATCGGCGGTCTGCGGCGCGCGGGCGGCGTGCGCGATGTTGACGAAGCCGATCACCTCGTCACTGAAAATATGGGTCAGGCCGAGCTTCGGCGTCGGATTGGAGAAGGTATCCGTTCGATTGCCCGGACGGGCGAAGCGGTCGACGGTGCGCGACACCGCCGTGTTGGTCGGCCCGGCGAGGTTCGTATAGTCGTAGCGGGTGAATTCATAGCGGACGCCCGCTGTGAGTTGCGTGCGCGGCGCGATTTGCCAGACGGTGTGAAGATAGGGCGCGAGCACCACCGACTTGACGTCGTAATTGTAATGCGTCCCGGTGATGTAGCCGCCCGACAGGGTTGGGCCGGACTGGATTTCGCGCAGGTAGCCGTCGGTATATTCGCTGTCGAAGCCGACGATGATCTTGTGGCCGCCCGACAGCGTTTTCTCATAGCTCGTCAGAAGGCCGCCCGACCAGTGGCCGTTTTCTTCCACCGGCTCGCCGCGCTGAAAGTGCATCAGGAAGTTCATGCCGTTGGTGCGGCCGTAGGGCGTCAGCGCGATCTTTTGGCCGTCGCCGAGATCGTGCTCGATGCGCATGGCGCCGCGGATCGCCCAGGCGTCGCGATAGGCTTCCGGGTTGGGGTTCGAGGTGCGCAGGCTGTCGATCTTGTAGGCGTCGATATTGGTCGGGTTGCCCGGATCGACGACGTAGCCCGCCGTTTCCTGATTGATGTTGACGGTATCGAGCGTCGTCCGCACCGTCGTATCGGGCTGGCTGTAGTCGTAGCGCAATTGCAGCTTCTGCTGGCCGTAGCCTGAATCGGCGCGGAAGCCGCCGTCTTCGTTGAGCGCGAAGCTGCCGCGCACGCCCTGGGTCGTCTCGCCCGATTTCACCGAAGTCGAGGCGGTGCCGTCGAGATTTTCGACGCCATGCGGTCCGAGCCAGCCGGTCAGCGAGCCTTCGGGCAGGAGCGAGGGCGCGCGCGTCAGCACGTTGACGAGGCCGTGTTCGGCGTTCGAGCCGTAAAGCGCGCTGCCGGGACCGCGGATCACCTCGATGCCGCCCGCTTCCTCGGTCATCGCGTCCATCAACTCGTTGACGTTGGCAAAGCCGGCCGCGCGCATCGGCACGCCGTCTTCGAGATAGAGGAAGGAGCCGGCGCCCGCAGTGCCCGTCAGCACGGGCGAGCGGATGGCGGTCAGATGCTCGACGCCGCTTCCCTGCTGGATGTCGACACCGGGGACGCGGTTCAGAAGCTCGGCCGGCTGCTCGGATTTCACGAAGTCGATATCGTCGGCGTCGATTTTCGAGATGTTGCCCGGATGGGTCTCGCGCGGCTCGCCGAACCCCGTCGAGGTGACGACCAGTTCGTCGAGATTGAGCGTGTCGCCGGTTGTGGCCGCCGGATCGGCCTTGAGGGCGGAGCCGCAAAGCATCGCCGCGAGAAGGACGAGGCCCCCCGTTTTCGTTAATGACGCCACTCGAACGCTCCCTCCGCTCCGCCGCCCGGCCCTGCCGGTCCGCTCTTCCCCAGACGGCCGCCCTGTCCGCCGGCTCGCCGCGGCCAGAATGACCGGAAATGACGCATAACCCAAGCAGGAAGGCGCGAGGGCGCCGCCGTGGCAATCCGCCACGTAAAAGGGTTCGGCTGCGCCCTTGCGGCCTCGGGATGGCAGACCTAGAACATCAACGGTTCTGTTCTTGTTCCAGATTTTCGATTGTCGCATTGCGGCGGCGGACCGGTGGCCACTTCGCCGGAAAATGCTCTAGGGTCCGGCCATGAAATCCTGGTTCACATCGAAAAAAGCGCCTGCCGTCCTGCTGTCGCTGGGCCTGCTGGCGACGATGACCACCGGCGTTTCCTATTCGCCGACGCTCTATCGCTGGTTCTGCGCCGCGACGGGCTATGGCGGCTCGGTCACCGTCAAACGGTCGCTCGATGCGAGCGCAGCGCAGACCGGCGCGGCTCCGGCCGGCGATGCCAAAACGGCGGGCGGGAACCCCGCTGTCGTCAACGGCATCGGGCCGGAAATCACCGTGCGCTTCGACACCAATGTCGCGCCCGGCCTCGACTGGGAATTCAAGCCCGAGCATCCTTTCGTCAGGACGCGCATCGGCTTGCCGACGACGGTGTTCTTTTACGCCAAGAACCTGTCGAAAGAAACAATCGTCGGGCGCGCCACCTATAACGTGACACCCGATCCCGCCGGCTACTATTTCACAAAAACGCAATGCTTCTGCTTCACCCAGGAAAAGCTGAAGCCCGGCGAAGAGGCGAAGATGCCGGTCGTCTTCTATGTCGATCCCGACATGCTGACGGATGAGGAATCGAGCAGCATCCGGACGATCACGCTTTCCTATTCCTTCTTCCGCCAGAGCGCCGAGGCCGTCGCCACCGCGCGTCCCCTGAAAGGCGGCTCCGAGGCCGAGACGCAGAAGCTGCAGAAAACCAAGGAAGCGGAATTCGAGCCGGTGGAAGTGAAGCGTCAGTAACG
>DASVNC010000326.1:0-1800 GCA_036384055.1 Parvibaculum sp. | reverse complement strand
CTATATCAGGTCGCCCCGCCGGCTAAAAGACGGCGCCTATTCGGCCATGCCGAGTGCGTGGAGATAAAGATCGAGAATGGCAAGCTGCTCCTGCCGCTCGGTCTTGTCCTGCTTGCGGATGCGCACCACCTGCCGGAGCGTCTTGGTGTCGAAGCCATTGGCCTTCGCTTCGGCATAGACTTCCTTGATGTCGGCGGCGGTCGCCGCTTTCTCTTCTTCCAGACGCTCGATGCGCTCGACGACCGTGCGGAGCTGGTCATGCGCGACGCCGCCGGAATTCACAGGGCCAATGCCGTCCGCCATGATGCGTCGCTCCAATCGATACTGTTCGCGGGATGGGCGGTGACATTATCGGCGGCGGCGCCGTGCTTCAACATTCGCGCACAAAGAAAGCTGTGGATATAACTAGCCGTGCGCCTTCTTCTGCGACGCTTCGAGTGCGGCAAGCTGCTCCGGCGTCGCGTCTTTCTGATGTTTCGCTTTCCATTCGTCGAAAGGTTCGCCGTAGATCGTCTCGCGCGCTTCGTCTTTGGACAATGTCATGCCGTTTTCTGCCGCCGCCTCGCGGTACCAGTCGGCAAGGCAGTTGCGGCAGAAGGCGCCATAGGTCATCAGATCGATGTTCTGCACATCGGTACGTATGCGCAGATGCTCCAGCAAACGGCGGAATGCCGCCGCTTCGAGTTCGGTCTGCATCGTCTTGTCCATCCGCGATCTCCTCGAAAAAATTCAGTCGTCTGTGTGCGATCCGTAGTGACGCAGCATGCGCACGCCCGGCGCCGCCGCAATCGGCGGCACCAGCGCCGCGATCCGGTCCGCCCACTCGGCCTGCCCTCGCTCATCGGAGATAAGGTCTTGCCTGAGCTCAATCAACACATGCGGCAAGCCGTTCGCCGTGCCGTGCCGATAGAGACAATCGCCCTTCAATTCGCCTGAATACGGCTCGTTGTCGCCGACGACAAGCCCCGTCTTGGCGCGAAGCGCCTGAAGCAGCGGCACGGGCAGCCTGTCGTCGCGGTCCCAGAGAATGCCCGCATGCCACGGCCGCGCCCGGCCTTTCCAGACCGGCGTGAAACTGTGGATCGACAGTATGGCCGGAACGGCGCCCGCGGCCTGCGCCCGCGCGATCGCTGCCGCCACGGCCGCATGATAGGGCTCGTGAAACGCGGTCAGCCGCCGCTTGAACTCGGCCGCGTTCTGAAACGGATCGACGTCGCGGTTCGCCGGAATGATCGCGCCGTCCGACAGTTTCATCACCAGCGTCGGATCGTCGGCGCCGCGATTGAGGTCGATCAGCAGACGCGAAAAGCGCGCCAGGATCGCCGGACAGCCGAGCCGCCCGGCAAGACGCCGCGAAACGCCCGCCGCGCCGATATCGTAGGCGATGTGGCGTTCGAACTCCGCCGCCGCGAGCCCGAGCGAGCCATAGCCCGGCGGCAAGGCGTTCGACGCGTGATCGCAGACGACGAGAAAACCCGGATCGCCGCCGGGGTTGAGCATCTCGAAGGCGCTGAGATCGCCGGCGGCGTCGCGTGACATGACCTGCATCCCCGCACTATACCGGAGAGAAGAAACGCAGAGAACGGTTTGCTCTCCGATGACGTTCGATCCGGCGAAGGCGCGCGCGACCCTGACGAGCCTCTACGAGACGGCGGTGCGGACCGCGCTGCCCGCCGTCATGCTCGCCCGCCACCTTCCGCCGCCGCCGAAAGGCCGTCTCGTCGTCCTCGCCGTCGGCAAGGCCGCTGCCGCGATGGCGGCCGCCGCGGAGGCGCATTACGCCGCCGCTTGGCCCGCGGC
>DASVNC010000325.1:0-6387 GCA_036384055.1 Parvibaculum sp. | reverse complement strand
TGTTCACCGCATCGGCCGCACCGGCCGCGCCGGCAAGTCTGGCGCCGCCTTTACGCTGGCGACGCGCGAGGACGGCAAGTATCTCACCCAGATCGAAAAGCTGATCGGGACGCAAATTCCGGTTCACGAGGATGGCGCCTTTGTCGCCGCCGCCGAAACGGTCGCGAGCGAAGCGCCTGCCACGGAAGGCGCAGCGACGGAAGAAATTTCCGAGGAGCGGAAGCCCCGCGAGCGCCGTGCGCGCGGCGGACGCGGCCGTTCGAAGGGCCCGCGCGCCGAGGCCCCGGCGATCGACGCCGATGCGCCGCAGCCCGATCTGGCCGACCCGGTGGCCGAGCTTGTCGCGGAAGCGATCCAGCATGAAGAAATCGTCAGCCATACGCCCGCGCCGCGTCATGAGCATGGCCGCCGCGACCAGCAGCCGAGGCGGGACCGCAATGAACGGCCGCGCGGACGCCGCGACGATGACGACGGTCCCCGCGTGGTGGGCCTTGGCGACCATGTGCCGGCCTTCATGCTGCGCGCGGTGAAGCTGCCGAAGCGCCGCCCTGATGAGATCGAGGAAGAGGACGAGATCGAAGAGATCGAGGACGCCTCGAACATCGAAGAGATCAACGAGGTCGAGGCGCAGGAAGCCTAGAGCCGTTCATCGTTTCATTGAAACGATAAACGGCCCTAAATCATTGTTTTGTCGCGTTTCCGGACGGTGAACCGGATTCCACTTCACCTGGAAACGCTCTAAGCTTCCGCGTCTCCGAATAAAAAAGGCGGCACCCGCGGGCGCCGCCTTTTTCGTATTCGTGCCGCCTACTTCGCCGGCGTGACGCGCCAGACGGTATTGCCGACATCGTCGGCGACGAGGAGCGCACCCGACTTGTCGGAGACGACGCCGACGGGGCGGCCGCGCGCGTTTTCATCGCCATCGACAAAGCCGGTGAGGACATCTTCCGGCTTACCCGACGGCTTGCCGCCGGCGAAGGGCACGAAGATCACCTTGTAGCCGCTCAGCGGATTGCGGTTCCACGACCCATGCTGGCCGATGAAGGCGCCACCCTTGTAATGCGCGGGCAGAAGATTTCCGCGATAGAAGGCGAGACCGAGCGAAGCGGTATGCGCGCCGAGCGCATAGTCGGGCGCAATCGCCCTGGCGACCAGTTCGGGATTCTGCGGCTTGACGCGCGTATCGACATGCTGGCCGTAATAGCTGAAGGGCCAGCCGTAGAACGCGCCGTCCTTCACCGAGGTCATGTAATCGGGAACGAGGTCGCTGCCGATCTCATCACGCTCGTTGACGGCGACCCAGAGCGCGCCCGATTGCGGCTGCCAATCCATGCCGTTGGGATTGCGCAGGCCGGAGGCGAAGATGCGCGATTTGCCGGTTGCAAGATCAAGCTCGTGGATGGCGGCTCGGCCGGTTTCCTTGTCGAGGCCGTTCTCGCCGACATTGCTGTTTGAACCGACCGTGACGTAGAGCCGCTTTCCGTCGGGGCTGGCGATGACGTTCTTGGTCCAGTGGTGATTGATGGTGCCGGCGGGAAGATCCATGACCTTGACGCCCGGCGCGTCGATTTCGGTTTCACCCGACTTATAGGGAAAGGCGAGGATCGCGTCGGTGTCGGCGACATAAAGCGTATCGCCAACCAGCGTCATGCCGAAGGGCGAGTTGAGGTTCTTCAGAAACACCGACTTCGTTTCGGCAATGCCGTCGCCATCGGCGTCGCGCAGAAGCACGATGCGGTTGGCGGTCGGGGCAGCCGCGCCTGCGCGCTTCAGGATTATGCCCTGTATCCAGCCGACGATGCCGCCCACTTCATCGGGCTGCGCCGGAGAGTTGGTCTCCGCGACCAGCACATCGCCATTCGGCAAAACGTAGAGCCAGCGCGGGTGATCGAGGCCGGAGGCAAAGGCCTTGACCGCGAGGCCGGCGGCCGGCGTCGGCGTGACGCCAGCCGGCCAGCCGACCGCCTTTGCAATGTGAACGGTCGGCAACATGCTGGAATGCGGCTCGGGCAGCGTCGGGTGCGGCCCGAAGCTCGCGCCGGGCGGCACGGCGGATTGATCGGCCGAGGCGGAAAACCCGGACACCAGCAGCGCGGCGAGCAGAGGAAGGGCAAGGATTTTACGCATAAGGCTCGGTCCTCCAGTGAAGGTGAGTTGCATCGGCGCGCCACCACCAGATGGGGGGGCCGGCGCACATGCCAACCCCAAGACGATCATGGCCGGGACAGGCCCGGCCATGACACTGATTTTCAGGTTCGGATTTTCAGGTTCGGATTTTCAGGTCCGCCGCCCGGACTTATTTTTTGATCTGGCCGGCAAGAAGTTTCCTCGTTTTCTCGCCATAGGGCGGGCGGAACATTTCCGCGACCATTTTGGCCTTGGCCTGAACGTAGACGGCCTTGGCATGGCTGAAGGTCTTGAAGCCGTCGATGCCGTGATAGGAGCCCATGCCGGACGGACCGACGCCGCCGAACGGCAGGTCTTCCATCGAGACATGCATGATGACGTCGTTGACGGTGACGCCGCCGGAGGTCGTGCGGTCGAGCACGCGGCGCTCTTCGGCCTGGTCTTCGCCGAAGTAATAGAGGCCGAGCGGACGGGCGTGGCCGTTGATGTAACCGATGGTTTCGGAGACATCGCGGTAGGTCTTGACCGGCAGGACGGGGCCGAAGATTTCGTCCTGCATGATCTTCATGTCGTCAGTCGGGTTCAGCACCAGCGTCGGCGGAATGCGGTGCGCCTGCTGCTGGCTGAAGTCTTCGTTCGCCGGATTGATCTCGACGATCTTCGCGCCCTTCGACCGGGCGTCGTCGAGATAGCCGTTGATGCGGTCGTAGTGACGCTGGTTGATGACCGAGGTGTAGTCCGGATTGTCCTTCAGCGTCGGGAACATCTTCTTGACCGACTTCGTCGCTTCGGAGACGAATTCGTCGACCTTGCCTTCCGGCACGAAGACGTAATCGGGCGCGAGGCAGATCTGGCCGGCGTTCAGTGTCTTGCCGTTCATGATCTTGGCCGCGGCCTCGCCCATCTTGGCCGACTTCGAAACGATGACCGGCGATTTGCCGCCCAGTTCCAGCGTCAGCGGCACGAGGTTTTCGGCCGCGGCGCGCATGACGTGGTAGGCAATCGAGGTGGCGCCGGTGAAGAGAAGATGATCGAAGGGCTGTTTCGAGAAGGCCTCACCGACGGCCGGGCCGCCGGTGATGACGGCGACTTCCGTCTCGTCATAGACCTGGCGGATCATGCGGGCCATCAGTTCCGACGTCGCGGGTGTGAATTCCGACGGCTTGATCATGGCGCGGTTGCCCGCGGCGAAGACGCCGGCGAGCGGCGCCCAGGTGAGGTTGATCGGGAAGTTCCACGGGCTGATGATGCCGATGACGCCCAACGGCTGGAACTCGACGCGAGCCTTCGCGCCGAGCAGGTTGAGCGGAAACTGCGGCTTGCGCTTTTCCGGCTTCATCCACTGGCGCACATGCTTTTTGGCATGCTTCAAGGGTCCGATGGAACCCAGGACGTCGGTGAGCAGCGTCGCCTCGTGGCTGCGGTGACCGAAGTCGGAAGCCAGCGCCTCGGCGATTTCCTTCTGGTTGTCCACAACGAGCGCAATGGCGCGGTCTATCCAGTCTATGCGGCGCTCGGCGGACGGGGGGCCGTCCTTGATATGCGCCGCCTTCTGGCGGTCCAGGATATTGCGGATCGTGGCCGAGATGGCGCTCGAGTCCATTTCGGGGGATTTCTGTTCGGCCAGGCTCATCGTCATTCCTCCATCTGCCGGATTGGGACGCCGGGCTCGCGGGGGGCCGACGTTCGTTTTGTGGGAAATATACATACTTTCCCGGCATCTGGCAGGGCTCGTTAACCCTCGCCCGCACGACATGGGAACCGGGGGGCTTGACGTTGCGTCAAGGCCGCGAAAAACGGCCAGTTTCCCATGCGATTTACCGCCACGTAACGAACTTGATCTAGCGTTTGCTCAGACAGGGCGGTCCTTCCGCGGCAGGCGATTTCGCCGGCCGGGAAGGTAGGGCAAGGGCATTTCACGTGAATACCTATACAGACGACATTGCGGTCGCGACCGAATGGAGCATGAAGGCGCTCGGCCTCATGGCCCGACATCACGTGGTGCCCCTGCCCACCAACTACGACGTCTGGTTCCGCTATGCCTCCGGCCAGGACACCGTTCTCAACGAAGAGATCGACAGCCGGTTGAAGGAAGGCAAACCGATCGACGAGACGGTGTCGGTCGACCTGCATCAGCGCTTCGTCAGTCACGCATCGCTGACCGACACGACGCTGGACGCCGGCGACAAGTTGAACAGCGAAGTCGACAAGATCCTGAAACTCGTTCAGGCGACTGTCGGCGACTCCACGGCATTGGGTTCGTCAGTGCGCGAAGCCAGCGAAGGCCTGACCACCAAGTCGTCGCCGACCGATGTGCGGCGCGTGGTCGAGGCGATCGTCAGCGCCACCGTGCAGATGGAAAACAAGAGCAAGGAGCTGGAGCAGCGCCTGCAGGAGACCAAGGGCGAGCTCAACACGCTGCAAACGAACCTGACCAAAGCGCGCAACGAGGCGCGGACCGACGGATTGACGGGCGTGGCCAACCGCAAGGCCTTCGACGAGACGCTGAAGCAGGAAATCATCCGCGCGACGACCGAGAAATCGTCGCTCTGCCTCATCATCGGCGACATCGACCATTTCAAGGCATTCAACGACACATGGGGCCACCGCACGGGCGACCAGGTGCTGCGTCTCGTCGCCAGCTGCCTGAAGACCGGCGTGCGCGATGTGGACACCGTCGCCCGCTACGGCGGCGAAGAGTTCGCGGTCATCATGCCGGCAATCGACACGCAGGGCGCCGAAGCACTCGCCAACACCATCCGCGAAGCCATTCAGTCGCGCGAACTGGTGAAGCGCTCGACCGGCGAAACGCTCGGCCGCGTGACCATGTCGCTTGGCGTCGCCACGCTGGCGCCCGGCGACACGTCCGCTTCGCTCATCGAGCGTTCGGACGCCTGCCTCTATACGGCCAAGCGCAGCGGCCGCAACCGCGTCGTGACCGAGGCGCAGGAGATCATGCCCAAGGCCAAGGCGAGCTGAGCCGCCCTTACCCTGCGATGCAGGCTCGGTCGAGAGCACGTCCAGCGGCGTCGAACCCATTCCCGGCAGGCCCTTGACGCAACGTCGCGGCGGCGGCGGGCCGTTGTTCATTTCTCGCCCTTTCGCCCCACCCCTCCCCGCGTCTATGCTCCCGTCAAATTACAAAAGAACGGGAGCGGGACGCCGCCATGACCGCGCGCAAGACAATCAAACTTGAAACGAAAAACGGCATCGCGCTGCTGACGCTGAACCGCCCCGAAGTGCTGAACAGCATCAACATGGACATGATCGCCGAGATGCGCGAGGCGGTGGCGGAAGTGGCCGCCGACAGAAATGCGCGCGTGCTGATGATGACGGGCGCCGGACGCGGCTTCTGCGCCGGGGCGGACCTTGCCGCGCAAGGCCAGCGGCAGAAAGGCATGAGCATCGGGCAAGGCGTGGCGCATGGGATGGAAGTCGCCTTCAACCCGATGATGCGCGAGCTTTACGCGCTGCAAAAGCCGATCGTCTCGGCGATCAACGGAACGACCGCCGGCGGCGGCGTGGGACTGGCGCTCGTTGCCGACATCTGCATCGCGGCGAAATCGGCCTCGTTCATTTCGGTGTTCGGGCCGCGGCTCGGCCTTGTTCCCGATCTCGGCGTCACCTGGCATCTGCCGCGCCTCGTCGGCCGGGCCCGCGCGCTCGGCATGGCGCTGACGGGCGACAAGCTGCCGGCGGAGACGGCGGCCGAGTGGGGTCTCATCTGGAAATGCGTCGAGGACGAGATACTGATGGAGACGGCGACGGCGGTGGCGGCGAAACTCGCCAGCGGCCCAACCAACGCCTTCCGCGAAATCCGCAAAGCGATCGACGCGGCGGAGCGCAATACATTTCCCGAGCAGCTCGAATATGAGCGCCTGACGCAGGGCAAGCTCGGCGACCATTCGAATTTCATCGAGGGCGTCAAATCGTTCCTCACAAAAAAAGAACCGCAATTCCAATCCGAATGAAGGAGAGAAACATGGATTTCGAACGCGTAAGGCTCGACATAGAGGGGCCGGTCGCCACGCTGACGCTCAACCACCCGGAAGTCATGAACGCCGTGTCGGCGGAAATGCTGGTTGGCCTGATGAAGGCGCTGGACGAGGTGGAAGACGAGAAGAACGGCGTGCGCTGTCTCGTGATGACGGGTGAAGGCCGGGGCTTCTGCACCGGCGCCAATCTGCAGGGGCGCAACGACAACAAAAGCGGGCGGTCGGACGCCGGTCTGGCGCTCGAAACTTCATTCCACCCCTTCCT
>DASVNC010000324.1:0-4045 GCA_036384055.1 Parvibaculum sp. | reverse complement strand
GCTCGGCCACTCGGTCGCGCTTTACGCGGAGCTGGAAAAAGAAACCGGGCTTTCGACCGGCTGGCGGCGCACCGGCGGCTTGCGTCTTGCCTGTTCCGAACCTCGCATGATCGAGCTGAAGCGGCAGGTGACGACGGCGCGGAGCTTCGGCCTCGAAATGCATGTGCTGACGCCCAGGGAAGCGCAAGACCTTTGGCCGGTGATGGATCTCGCCGGCGTCGTCGGCGCCGTCTTCCTGCCGTCGGACGGGCAAGCCAATCCGTCGGACATCACGCAGGCGCTGGCGCGGGGCGCGCGCATGCACGGCGCGAAGATCATCGAGGATTGCCCTGTCGTCGCAATCGAGCGCGACGCCCGGGGCGTCACCGGCGTCATGACGCCCTTCGGCAGGATCGCCTGCGAGACGGTCATTCTTTGTGCCGGGCAATGGACGCGCGAGGTCGCGGCGAAGATCGGCGTTAACGTGCCGCTCGTTTCCGTCGAGCATCAGTATCTCATCACCGAACCAATTGCGGGCGTTACGCGCGATCTGCCGACGATGCGCGATCCGGATAATCTCATTTACTTCCGCGAGGAGGTGGGCGGCTTGACGATGGGCGGCTATGAGCCCAATCCCAAGCCCTGGGCCATCGACGGCATTCCGGACGGCTTTCACTTCACGCTGCTCAACAACGACATAGAACATTTCGAGCAGATCATGGAGCGCGCCATCATGCGCGTGCCGGCGCTTGAGACGACCGGCATCAAGGATTTCATCAACGGGCCGGAAAGTTTCACGCCGGACGGGAATTTCATTCTGGGCGAGGCGCCGGAATGCCCGCGGCTTTATGTCGGCGCGGGCTTCAACGCCTTCGGCATTGCATCAGCGGGTGGCGCGGGCAAGGCGTTGGCCGAATGGGCGGCGGCGGGCGAGCCGCCTTACGATCTCTGGCCGGTCGACATTCGCCGCTTCGGCCGCCCGCATCGCGACGTCGATTGGGTGCGCGCCCGGACGCTGGAACTTTACGGCAAGCATTATTCCATCGGCTGGCCGGGCGAGGAACATGCGAGCGGACGACCGCTGCGCCGTTCGCCGCTTTACGACCGGCTGGCGACGGCGGGCGCGGTGTTCGGCGAAAAGCTCGGCTGGGAACGGCCGAACTGGTTTGCGGCGAAGGGAGCCGAACGCGCCGAACGCTACAGCTTCGCGCGGCCGAACTGGTTCGACGCGGTGGGCGAGGAGCACAAGGCGACGCGCGAGCGCGTCACGATCTTCGATCAAAGCTCCTTCGCCAAGTTCATGGTGGCGGGCCGAGACGCGGCGGCGGCGCTTGACTGGATCTCGGCCAACAATGTGCTGAAGGCGCCGGGCACGCTCACCTATACGCAGATGCTGAATGCCAAGGGCGGCATCGAGTGCGATCTCACCGTGGCGCGTCTTGCCGAAGACAGGTTTTACATCGTCACCGGCACGGGCTTTGCGACGCATGATTTCAACTGGATCGCGCGCAACATTCCGAAGGGCATGGATGCGCAGCTCGCCGATGTGACATCGGGCTATGCGACACTCGCCTTGATGGGGCCGCGCGCCCGCGAGGCGCTGTCGCGCGTCACCCGCGCCGATGTATCCAATGCGGCGTTTCCCTTCGGGCGGGTGCAGGAGATCGTCATTGCCGGCGCGCCGGTGCTGGCGCTGCGCGTCACCTACGTGGGCGAGCTCGGCTGGGAGCTGCATATTCCGACAGAGTTCGCGGCAGGCGTTTACGACGCGCTGAAGCGCGAGGGCGCCGATCTCGGCATTGCCGATGGCGGCTATCGCGCGATTGAATCGCTGCGGCTCGAAAAGGGCTATCGCGCCTGGGGCGCCGACATCGGGCCCGATCATTCGCCGCTCGAGGCGGGGCTTGGCTGGGCGGTGAAGCTCAAAAAGTATGTCGGCTTTCTCGGCCGCGTGGCTTTGCTTGCGCAGCAGGCCACGCCGCTGAAGAAGCAGCTTGCCTGCGTCACCGTCGATGATCAGAAGGTGACGCTATGGGGCCGGGAAACGATCCTGCGCGACGGCGAGCGCGTCGGCTGGCTGACCAGCGGCGGCTGGGGCTACACCATCGGCAAGAATATCGGCTATGGCTATATCCGCCGGGCGGCGGGCGTCGACCGTGAGTTCATTCTGAGCGGAACATACGAGCTTGAGGTGGCGACGGAGCGCGTGCCTTGCGCCATCCACATGGAACCGCTTTACGATCCGGCGTCGGCGCGCGTCAAGGCGTGACGCCGTCGAGCACCAGCCGGGTGTGGACCTCGATCAGCTTTTTGCGGTCGATGCGGCCTTTGGGGTCGTACCAGGTGCAGATGCCGGTCAGCATGGCGAGGATCGCATAGGCGCTGACGCGGATGTCGGCGATGCGGAATTGCTTCTTCGCCGCGCCGCGCTCGAGAATGTCGCAGAGGCGGTCTTCGTAATCGCGGCGGAGTGCGACGATGCGCTTGCGGTTTTTCGGCGAGAGGCTGCGGAGCTCGGCCGAGCCGATGAAGACCTCGCGCTTTCGCTCGATGTGGTAGGCGAGGTGGAAGGCGGTGAAGGCCTTCAGGCGCGCCAGCGGATCATCGATGCCTTCCATCTCCGCATCGATGCGTTCGAGCAGCGTCACCATGTGGTTGTGGATCAGATCATAGAGCAGGTCTTGCTTGGTTGCGATGTGGTTATAGAGCGAGCCCGGCTGCAGGCCGACTTTCGCCGCCAGCGTGCGCAGGCTCATGGCCTCGTAGCCGCCTTTGTAAATAAGGTCGAGGCCGGCTTCGCGGATGGCGGCGAGGGTCTTGGGGCCCGAGGAGCCCACGGTTCTGCTCATTATGCGGTCCTGCGTTCCGGTCTTGCCCGGCTCAGGAAACAAACGTATGATCGTTTTTATAAAAAATCCAGCCGGGAAATGACGTCATGGCGATCCTGAAAACCAACGTCAATGCGCGGGATGCGCGCTTCAAGGAGAACGCCGGGGCGATGGCGCGGCTTGTCGCCGGCCTCGGCGAGGAGCGTGCGAAAGCGGCGGCGGGCGGCGACCAGCGGTCGCGCGACCGCCATGTCGGGCGCGGCAAACTTCTGCCGCGCGACCGTGTTTACGGGCTCATCGATCCCGGTTCGCCGTTTCTGGAACTTTCGCCGATGGCGGCACATGGCATGTACGGCGAGCCGATCAACGGCGCGGGCATCATTACCGGCGTCGGGCGCGTGGGTGGCCAAGAGAGCGTCATCGTCTGCAACGACGCGACGATCAAGGGCGGCACCTATTATCCGGTGACGGTGAAGAAGCATCTCCGCGCGCAGGAAGTGGCGCTGGAAAACAATCTGCCGTGTTTCTATCTGGTGGATTCGGGCGGCGCGAACCTGCCGAACCAGGCGGAGATTTTCCCCGACCGCGAGCATTTCGGCCGCATCTTCTACAATCAGGCGCGGATGTCCTCGAAAAACATTCCGCAGGTCGCCGTCGTCATGGGTTCCTGCACGGCGGGCGGCGCCTATGTGCCCGCCATGTCGGACGAGACGATCATCGTCCGCAAGCAGGGAACTATTTTTCTGGGCGGCCCGCCGCTCGTCAAGGCGGCGACGGGCGAGGTGGTGAGCGCGGAAGATCTTGGCGGCGCAGACGTGCATTCGCGCAAATCCGGCGTCACCGATCATTATGCGATGGACGACACTCACGCGCTCGCCATCGCGCGGCAGATCGCGGGCACGCTCAACCGGCAGAAGACCGTCAACATTCCGCTCCGTGAACCGCGCGATCCGCTTTACGATGCGGGTGAGCTTGACGGCATCGTGCCGCATGCGCTGTCGATCCAGTATGACGTGCGCGAGGTCATCGCGCGGCTGGTCGATGGTTCGGAGTTCGACGAGTTCAAGGCGCTCTACGGCACGACCATCGTTACGGGCTTTGCGCATCTTTATGGAATGCCGGTCGGCATCATCGCCAATAACGGCATTCTCTTTTCGGAATCGGCGCTGAAGGCGGCGCATTTCATCGAGCTGTGCTGCCAGCGGCGGATTCCATTGTTGTTCCTGCAAAACATCGCC
>DASVNC010000323.1:0-5671 GCA_036384055.1 Parvibaculum sp. | reverse complement strand
GCCGGCCGTCCCGCCTTTCGCCGCTTTGTCCGCTTTTGGCGCCATCTGTCTATGATACTAAACAGGCTGGAAAAGTCACATCGCCACCCGCCTTGATTTCCGGCTGCCCCCGCCTTTCAATCGGTCCGTCTCTCGATCAGGAGTAACCCGTCCATGAGCGCCGACACGCCCGCGCCGAACGATCTCGAATCGCAATGGCTGCCCTTCACGCCGAACCGTCAGTTCAAGCGCGAGCCGCGGCTCGTCGTCCGCGCCAAGGATTTGCATTACTACAAGCCGGACGGGACGGCGGTGCTGGATGCGACGTCGGGGCTGTGGTGCTGCAATGCCGGCCATTGCCGGGACGAGATCGTCAGCGCCATCCAGAAACAGGCGGGCGAGCTCGACTTCGCGCCGAGCTTCCAGTTCGGACATCCCAAGGCCTTTGAATTCGCAAGCCGGATCGCTTCGCTCGCGCCCGCCGATCTCGATCATGTGTTCTTCTGCAATTCGGGCTCGGAAGCGGGCGACACGGCGCTGAAAATCGCCATCGCCTATCACCGCGCCAATGGCGAAGGCACGCGGACGCGGCTGATCGGCCGCGAACGCGGCTATCACGGCGTCGGTTTCGGCGGCATCTCGGTCGGCGGCATGGCCGCCAACCGCAAGTTCTTCGGGCCGCTGCTTGCGGGCGTCGATCACCTGCCGCACACCTATAACCGCGCCGAACAGGCCTTCACCACCGGCCAGCCGGAATGGGGCGCGCATCTTGCCGACGAGTTGCAGCGGCTTGTCGATCTCCACGATGCGTCCACCATCGCCGCCGTCATCGTCGAGCCGATGGCGGGCTCGACCGGCGTGCTGCCGCCGCCCAAGGGCTATCTGCAGCGGCTGCGCGAGCTTTGCACCCGGCACGGCATCCTGCTGATTTTCGACGAGGTCATCACCGGCTTCGGGCGGCTCGGCTATGCGACGGCGTCCGAACGCTTCGGCGTGACGCCCGATATCATCACCTTCGCCAAGGGCGTGACCTCGGGCACGGTGCCGATGGGCGGCGCGATCGTCCGCAAGCATATCTATGAGGCGTTCCAGACCGGCCCCGACCACGCGATCGATCTCTTCCACGGCTACACTTATTCGGGCCACCCGCTGGCCGCCGCCGCGGGTCTGGCGACGCTCGATATTTACCGGAAGGAAAATCTCTTCGAGCGGGCGCAGGCGCTGGAGCCGGTCTTCGCCGAGGCGCTGATGAGCCTCAAGGATCACAAGCTCATCGCCGACATCCGGCAGATCGGCCTGGCGGGCGCGGTCGATCTCGTGCCGCTCGAAGGGCTGCCCGGCAAGCGCGGCTTCGATGCGATGCGCGCGGCCTTCCACGACGAGAACATGATGACGCGGGTGTCTGGCGACTGCATCGCCTTCTCGCCGCCGCTCATCATCGACAAGGCGCGGATCGCGGAAATCTTCGAGCGCTTCCGCAAGGTGCTCGACCGGCTCAGCTGAGTTGCGCCGGGGCTTCAGACGTTTCCGGCGAGGAGGCGCGGCGCGGACATGGCCCGCGCCTCTTTCTTTTCGGCCTCGGCGAGTTTCCGCGCGACGTCGTTGAAGAATTTGCGGCCCGGCTCCTCGACCAGGCGATAGGTCAGCGCGGCCAGCGCGACGCTCAGCCCAACGAAGGTCAGCACGACGAGGCAGCTCGTCCAGCGGTCGTGAATGAAGATCAGTTCGCGGTCGCCGTCGCCGAAACGCGCCATCCGCGTCAGGTCGAGGCCGGTCAGGCGCTCGGTCACATGCGCCGCGTCCTTCATCAGGAAGAGGACGAAGACATGGACCATGTAGATCGAATAGGACCAGGCGCCGAGTTTGAGGAAAGGCTTTGAGGACAGGGCGCGCGAGACGGGCCCCGCTTCCGCCGCGAAGACATAGATCAGCGCGCCGAAGACCGCGGGCGCCAGCATCGTCGAGGCGCTCTTGCCCGCGAGCGCAATGAATACGACCGCGAGCGCTACCATCGGAATTTCGGCGCGGGCAGCGAGGCGCCTGCCCGGCAGGCCCTTCGCCGTCAGCAGCGCATGGATGGCAACGCCGGTGAAGAAGCCGTAGATGCAGCGGAAAAGCGACAGGCCCTCATAGACCGACATGTAGTCTTTTGAAAAGAGCGCGACGACGAGGCCGCCCGTCAGCGCAATGGGGAGCGCCATGCGGCCAAGGCGGTCGCCGAAAGCCAGACAGGCCAGCGCAAAAACGAGATAGGTCCAGAACTCGACGCAGATGCTCCAGCTCGGAAAATTCCAGGTGCCGCCCTCGTGCAATCCGGTCGCCTGCAGGAGCGTCAGGTTGGTGGGCAGCGTCGCGGCGGAGAAGCCGCCCCAGAAAGGCGCTTCCGGCGTCCAGACGCCGTGATGCGAGAGGACGAGATAGACGAGGTTCAGCACCAGGAAGAAGCCGATCACGCAGGCATGGAGCGGCCAGAGCCTGCCGAAACGGCGGACCATGAAGCCGGTCGCCGAGGCGCCGTCCCCGACGCGCGCGCCGTAAGCATGCGCGATGACGAAGCCGCTCAGGACGAAAAAGAAGTCGACCGCGAGATAGGAATTGCGGATGAGGGGCGCATTGACGAATGGCCACAGGACTTCGATGTGACCGAGCGAGACAAGCACCGCGAGAATGCCGCGCCAACTGTCCAGTACGCGAAAGCGCATGACGGACCTCTCCGTGAGATGGGTCGTGACGCGCCCGCGAAAAGGGCCACGCTCCGTTCGACGAAGCGTGGCCCGGCAATCGGGACAAAAAGGGTCGAGAATGTGACGCCCGGATGGCGTCCGGATTCGTCATAACGATATAGTCCGCATAGAGATTATACAGCGTTCGTCATCGCTCGCGCGAAACAATCCGGTCTTTCCTGCTGGCCTTCTGGATTGCTTCGGGCCTTCGGGCCTCGCAATGACACTCGCCACGCGACGCGGCTTGCCCATAAGGATCGGACCGAATTCTGCGATACGGAATGCCGGGGCACGGTCCTGTTATTTACCAGAATACTGCGTCACTCTGGCCACCGGCGGATGAGCCCGGCGTCTTGCAAAAGAAAGTGAAGTCCCTATTTCCCGTCTGTTCCCTCCGATGGCTTGCCGGGCGTTCTTCCCTCCCCCCTCGATCGTCCTGGCGCAAAGTTCATCAACCCTCCGCGAGTTGCTCGCGGAGGGTTCTTTTTTGCCGGATGGAGGGTTCTTTTGGCCGGTCAGGACGGCAGCAGGCCCGCCTGCTTGGCGATGGCGCGGTCGACCATGCGCTTGGGGAGAAGCCGGGGAATGATCCAGTTCTGCAAGCGGCCCGCCACGGGCGCATAACGCACCTTTGGGTTCTTGACCGTCAGGGCTTTCAGGATCGTCTTGCCCAGCACTTCCGCCGTCAGGCCCGTCTTGCCGCTGGCGATAAAAAGCTCCTGAAACTTCTTGAGGCTGGGGAAATAGGCGCTGTTCGAATAATGCGAGATATCGACCTCATCGGCCTTGTCCCAGATCGGCGTCTTGACCGCGCCGGGCGCGACAACGACGACGTCGATGCCGAAAAGCATCATCTCGCGGCGCAGGGCCTCCGAGAAAGCCTCGACGGCGAATTTCGAGGCGGCATAGGGCGCCATGAAGGGGAACGCCATTTTGCCCGCGACCGAGCTGATGTTGACGATGCGGCCGGGAGCGCCCTTCAGCGACTTGTCGGCGCCGAGAAGCGGCCCGAAGGCCTGGGTGACGAGCAGGGGGCCGGTGAGGTTCACGTCCATCTGCTTGCGGAACTCATCGGGGTCGATATCGAGCACCGGCCCGGTAATGGCGACGCCGGCATTGTTGACGAGGCCGAACAGGGTTTCGCCCTTGAGCGCGGCGCGGACTTCAGCGGCGGCGCGGCGGACGCCCGCCTCGTCCGTGACGTCGAAAACGAGCGGCGTGACCTTATCGCCGAATTCCTGCTTGAGCCGCTGGGCATCGGCCTCCTTGCGGACGCTGCCGAAGACGTGAAACCCCTTTTTCGTCAGCACCTTGGTCGTGCCCCAGCCAATGCCGGTCGACACACCCGTCACAACCACACTTTTCATCAAACCCCTCCAGATGACCGAAAGAGATCAGATGGTCACTTGCGGTCAAAGATCAAGGTCATATCTGAGCCAGTCCGTGCGTTCGGCGAGGCTGTCGTAAAGTTTTTGCGCGGTCCCGTTGTCCCGCGCCGTCTGCCAGTAGAGGCGGAGCCAGCCCTCGGCGCGGCCGCGCGCGGCCAATGCCTCGATGAGCGCCCGCCCGACGCCCCGCCCCCGCGCCTCTTCCCGGGTGAAAAGGTCTTCCAGATAGCAGAGCGGCTTCGGGCTCCACGTGCCTGCATGAAGGAGCGCATGGGCGAAACCGAGCGGGCGGCCGGCCGCGTCCACCGCGACGAGGCCGATCAGCGCGCCGGAGAGAATGCGGGCGAAGGTGTCGTCCGAAATCTCCGGCGCGAGCTTCGATTTGTAGAAGGTGAGATAGCCCGCCCACATCCCGTCCCAGGCGCCGCGGTCGGCGGCGCGGATGGGACGGATCGCGGGCGGGACGTTTTTCACCGGCTCATGCAATGGTGACGCCGCCGTCGATGACCATCTGCTGGCCCGTCATGAAGGCGCCGGCGGGGCTGGCGAGGAAGACGGCGGCGCCGGCGATTTCGTCCGGCATGCCGATGCGCTTCAGGGGCGAGGTCGAGGTCGAGCGTTCGAGAATCTCCGGGTTGTCCCAGAGCGCCTTGGCGAAGTAGGTCTTGATGAGGCCCGGCGCGATGCAGTTGGCGCGGATGTTATGCGCCCCGTATTCGACGGCGAGATTGCGCGCGAGCTGGAAGTCGGCCGCCTTCGAAATGGCGTAGGCGCCCAGAATGGCCGAGCCGCGCAGGCCGCCGATGGAGGAAATGATGGTGATGGTACCCTCCTTGCGTTCGACCATCTGCGGCAGGACCATGTTGCAAAGCCAGTGGTTGCTCTTCACGTTGGACGACATGACCTTGTCGAAAGCTTCGTCGGGAATGTCCTTGGACGGACCGAAATAGGGATTGACCGCGGCGTTGCAGACAAGCGCGTCGATCTTGCCCCATGTCTTCATTGTCGTATCGACGAGGCGCTGGAGATCGCCCTTGTCGGCGATGTTGCAGGGCACGGCAATCGCATGATCCTTGTACTTTGCATTGATCTCGCCGGCGACCTTGTCGCAGGCATCGGCCTTGCGGCTCGAAACCACGACTTTGGCGCCGTGCTCGGCGAGGCGATGCACGATGGCCTCGCCGATACCCTTGGTCGAGCCGGTAACAAGGGCGACTTTTCCCTTCAAATCGAACAGCGACATGAGCTTTCTCCCTGATTTTCAGCTTCTGATTTTCGACTTCCAATTCGGTTGTCGCGCCCGGACCGGCAGTTTGGTACCTTTCCGGCGGGGTATGCGACGTCTGAAAATCTTCTACACCATCGGGAGCGGTTTCCACAGACGGCGGTTTCGCGATTGCAAAGCCCGCGGGCGCTTCCCGGAAAACAGGACCAATTCATGCTGATGAAACGAACGATCGTGGCCGTGCTGGGCGCTTCCTTCCTGCTCGCGGCCTGCCAGACGGAAGACCCCTATACGGGCGAACAGAAGACCAGCAAGGCGACCTATGGCGCGGCCATCGGCGCGGTTGCGGGCGCGCT
>DASVNC010000322.1:0-2527 GCA_036384055.1 Parvibaculum sp. | reverse complement strand
TGCCCTTGTTCTTGTCGGCATACATGGCGCGGTCGGCACGCTCGATAAGCCCGTCCGGCTCCGTGCCGCCGTCGTAGAACGCGATGCCGAGGCTGGCGCGTACGGCAATGGCGCCTTTCTCTGACGGAATGACGAGCTTGTTGATGCCGCGCACCAGACTGCGGGCGCGCTCCCGCGCCGGCGCATGTTGCGCGCGCACGAACAGGATCGCGAATTCGTCGCCGCCGAGACGCGCGGCGTAGTCGGTGGCGCGGATGTTCTGCATCAGATGGCGGCCGACGGCGCGCAAGACATCATCGCCGACGGAATGTCCGTGGCGGTCGTTGATGGATTTGAACCTGTCGAGATCGATATAGGCGAGAATGCCTGCTTCGTCGTAACGGGCGGCGCTGAGCAGGTTACGCCGCAGGATGCCGTTGAAGCCGCGCCGGTTCAGGAGGCCGGTCAGATCGTCCGTCACGGTGACGGCTTCGAGCTGAGCCACGCGCGCATTCAGTGCGACGATGCGTTGCTCCGCCTCCGCCGCGTAGGAAAGCGCGGTTGAAAGAATTCGCACCGGATCGGCCGTTACCATCGCGTCGCCGACGCTCTGCCGGAAACGCTCGGTCAGCTGGTCTGAGGCGGACAGCATGCCGTCCGTCAGCGCGAGCTTGGTGGTAGCGGTTGCCAGTTTTCCGCGACGCATCTTCGTGCCCCATCACTCATGATGAAATCATGCGTCTGCTTTTGTGCAACGGCCTTGCCAAAGCCTATGTGTGAGCTAAATCAATAGGTTGAGCGGTTCGGACATACAGCCGCACGCGGCAAAATTTGCCGTGTGAGCGGAGATTGCCGGGTGCGGGCCGTTTTTTCGCTGAAGACGCCGCCGGCGCGCCCGTCAGCCGGTGACGCGGTTCCTGGGTTCTTTCCCGGCAAAAAAATCATCGAGATTGTCCAGCGCCTTGAAGCCCATCGCGTTGCGGGTTTCCAGCGTGGCGCTGCCCAGATGGGGCAGGAGGAATGCGTTGGGAAGCGTTCGATAGCGCGGATCGATGTTCGGCTCGTTGTTGAAGACGTCGAGGCCGACAGCGGCGAGATGGCCGGAGCGGGCTGCGGCGATCAGGGCGTCATCGACGACGATGTCGCCGCGGGCGGTGTTGACGACGATGGCGCCCTTTGGCAGCAGAGCCAGCCGATCTGCATCGAGGAGGCCCCGCGTCTCCGCCGTCGATGCACAGTGGACGGAGAGAATGTCCGCATGGGCGAGGAGATCCTCCGCCGTTTCGTGCCAGATCGCCTCCCGATCCGAGGCGGCGTCGAGGCGGCGGCGATTATGATAATGAATTGTCATGCCGAAGGCGCGGGCGCGCGCCGCGACCGCCTGACCTATCCGCCCCATGCCCAGAATGCCGAGGCGCTTTCCGGTGACGCCGATGCCGAGCATGCCGGTCGGGGCCCAGTTTGCCCATGTGCCGTCGCGAACGGCTGCCATGCCCGAGGCGGCGCCGCGCGCCGCGCCAAGGATCAGCAGCAAGGCGATGTCGGCGGTCGCGTCGGTCAGAACATCGGGTGTGTTGGTGACGGCTATTCCGCGCTTTGCGGCGGCTTCGAGGTTGATATGGTCGGTACCGACGGAAAAGCTCGCCATGATTCGTATCGATGCCGGGAGGCCGGCAATTGCCGCTGTGTCGAGGCGGTCGGTGACGGTGACGAGCAGGCCGTCCTTGCCTTCCGCGCGGGCGGCAAGCTCCGCGCCTGTCCAGAGCATGTCGCCGGTATTGAACTCGGCGTCGTAGCTCAGGGCGGCGCGTGCCTCGACCTCGGGCGGCAACCGGCGGGTGACGAGAATTCTGGGGCGCGTGCTGGCGGGCATGGTCTATCCGCGTTCGAAAATGGCGGGGCTTTGAAGCTTTGGTTTACTTGATGGTATAGCCTTCGGGAAGGCTGCCGAGGCAGACGGAGCGCGAAAGGTCGGAGAAAGCATGTTGCGGACGATGTGGGAAAAGTACGGAACGCGGCGGCCCGATTCAGGAATGGTGCTGTGGCTCGTGCTTGGCGGCGCGGTTGCCGCCGTCTTCGCGGTCGGAACGGTGGCGGTGATGCACAGGCATGCGCAGATCGAGGCCTATGTCGCGCCGCAGATGCACCGCGCCGTCTACGACCTGTCTATCGACCACATCAAATCGACCGACGAGTTGCAGGCCATCGACGGGCGCATGGTCGTGGAGTGGCGCGGCGGGCCGGGCTGCGAAGGCTATACGTCCGACCAGCGCGTCGTCACGCATTCGACCGATGGCAACGGACATGCCAGCTACAGCGACGTGCGGCTCAACTCCTGGGAGGCGCTGGACGGCAACGATTTCCGCTTCGACCGGACCGAATATACCGACGGCAAACTCTCGCTGCGCGAGAACGGCGAGGTCAAGCGCGACGGCGGCAAGATCACGCTCACCGAGCCCGGCAAGGATCCGGTGACGCTGCCCGGAGACGTCATGTTCCCGAGCGTCTACAATATCGCTCTCATCAAGGCGGCGCAGGAAGGCCATGC
>DASVNC010000321.1:0-2036 GCA_036384055.1 Parvibaculum sp. | reverse complement strand
GCCGCCGGGAAGCCCCGGCAGCCCCGGACGACCGCCCGGCAAACCGGGAAGCCCCGACAATCCGCGCCCCGGAAGACCGGGAAGTCCGCCCGGCATTCCGCCTTTCGGCAGCCCACCTTTCGGCAGCATGTCTTTCAGCGCCTCGGGATTGGCGGCAAGCTCCGGCGGCAGATCCGGCATTCCGCCGCCCGCGCCGAAAAGTTTGCCGAGCAGCCCGCCGCCCTTCTGCTTTGCCATTGTCTTCATCATGTCGGCCATCTGGCGATGAAGTTTCAGCAGGCGATTGATCTCCTGCACTTCCGTGCCCGAGCCCGCCGCGACGCGGCGCTTGCGGCTGGCGTTGAGAAGCGCCGGATTGCGGCGCTCATCTTTCGTCATCGACGAAATGATCGCCGCCTGACGCTTGACGACGCTGTCGTCCAGATGCGCGTTGGCGGCTTGCGCCTGCGCTTTGGCGACGCCCGGCAACATGCCGAGCACGCCCTTCATGCCGCCCATGCGCTTCATCTGCGCCAGCTGCTCGGCCATGTCGTCGAGATCGAACTGGCCCTTGCGCATCTTGGCGGCGATCTTGTTCGCCTTCTCGGCGTCGATCGTCTCGGCGGCCTTCTCGACCAGGCTGACAACATCGCCCATGCCGAGAATGCGGCCCGCCACGCGGTCGGCGCGGAAATCCTCGAGCGCGTCGAGCTTTTCGCCGGTGCCGAGCAGCTTGATCGGAACGCCGGTGACCGCGCGCATCGAAAGCGCCGCGCCGCCGCGCCCGTCGCCATCCGTCCGCGTCAGGATGATGCCGGTGACGCCGATACGCTCCTTGAACTGCGTGGCGACATTGACGGCGTCCTGGCCGGTCAGGCTGTCGGCGACGAGCAGCGTCTCATGCGGGCGCGTCGCGTCGCGCACCTCGGCGACTTCCGCCATCAGTGCTTCGTCGATATGGATGCGGCCTGCCGTGTCGAGCATCACCACATCGAAGCCGCCGAGGCGCGCCGCCTCGATGGCGCGCTTGGCGATGGCGACCGGCTGCTGACCGGCGATGATCGGCAGCGTCGCGACGCCGGTCTGCTCGCCGAGAATCTTCAACTGCTCCTGCGCCGCCGGACGGCGCGTGTCGAGCGAGGCCATCAGCACGCGGCGCTTGTCGCGCGCCTCGAAGCGCCTGGCGATCTTCGCCGTCGATGTGGTTTTGCCCGAGCCCTGCAAGCCGACCATCATGATCGCAACAGGCGCGGCGGCGGCAAGCGAGATCGCGGTATCCTCCGCGCCCCCCAGCATCTCGACCAGCTCGTCATGGACGATCTTGATGACCTGCTGGCCGGGGGTGATCGACTTCAGCACGTCGGCGCCGACGGCGCGCGCGCTCACCTTGTCGATGAAACTTTTGACGACCGGCAGCGCCACATCGGCTTCGAGAAGCGCCCGGCGCACTTCGCGCATGGCTTCCTCGACGTCCTTCTCCGAGAGCGCGCCGCGCCCTCTGAGCTTGGAAAAGACGTCGCCGAAGCGGCCTGTCAGGTTTTCGAACATGCGGGCGTCCGCGGTTCCATTCACACAAAGCAAAAATGCACCCGCGAGCGAATATCGCCGGCGGATGTTGACCCGGGCGCAATGCCTCGGGCGGATCGGGGCGCATCGAATGTCCCGAAAAACTGGCCGGAAGCTAGGCGCGCACCCTCACCCTGTCAAGCAAGCGGGTTCAGCCCTGCTGCTTCGATGCCTGAAGCCGGAAGCGCCGCGCCGCCGCCTCGCCCTGCTGGCGCTGCATCTCGAAGGATTTGAGCGGCCCGAGCCCGCCTTCGTCCTGGCCTTTGTATTGCGCCTTGAGCTTGTGAACCGGCTGAAGCGGCTGCGGTTTCTGGCGTAAACGCGCCTCCGCCGGACTGAGACGGGTTTCGTTGTAAGTTCCCATAACACGATCTCCTCGAACACCCCCCCGCCTCCTATCTAGCTGGCACGGCAGAGGGCGGATTCAAGCAGCAAGGCTGACGGGTCTAGCCGAGTTCGGCCTTCAGCATTTCAAGCGCCGCCTTGGCGAA
>DASVNC010000320.1:0-2325 GCA_036384055.1 Parvibaculum sp. | reverse complement strand
GAACCTCCGAAGGTGGAAGCCTTGCGGAGATCGAGGTGTTTTCAAATATCTCAGTGTCGTCCCGGGACTTGTTCCCGGGACCCAACGGCAGTTCGTTTTCGTGGTGACGATCCGTGGGCCCCGGGAATAAATCCCGGGGCGACAGCACAAGTTGGGAGGGGGTGCGTTTGAGGAAAGGTGTGAGTTCAGCAGCACGCCCCGCTTGCCGCCGCGCCGTTGGCGGTTGCATCGAACGGGATGTTCGTGCCGCAGCCGGCGAAGATGCCGAAGTGGCGGCTCATGTCGCCGATGAAATCGAAGTGTGCGGCGAAGCGGGTTTCCTTCAGCATGCGGAAGGTGTTGCCGCAGACCGGGAAGACGCGGCCCTTTTCGATGGCGTGGTGCTTGTCGAGGATGAACACATCCTCGCATTCCGGAATGCCGCCCTTGTAGACGACCGCCTGGCCGTAATCCTCGCAGGCCGGTTCCAGCCCTTCGAGCTTGAAAAGCCGGTAGGTTGCCGAGAAGAAGCGCGCCGCGCCCAGCGCCGCGCGGATCGAGGGTTCGCCGATCTCGATTGGCCGGTCGGTGACGAGGCGCGGATCGGCAAAGCCCGTGCGCTTCGCAAGGTACTGGAAATCGTTCCAGTAGAGCGCGCCGCCGAGGCATTCGCCGAGCAGCACCGGGTCTTCCTTCGCATGCGCGGGCAGCCGCCGGTCGGCATAGATGTCGGCGAAGTAAAGTTCGCCGCCCGGCTTCAGCAGTTTCCACGCGCCGCGCAGCACCGCCTCCTTGTCGGGCGAAAGATTGATGACGCAGTTCGAGACGATGACGTCGAAGCTCGCAGGCGCGAGGTCGAGCGTGCCGATGTCCTCGATATAGGCTTCGATGAAATCGACATTGGGTTTCGCGTAGCCGTAGCTCAGCGCATGACCCTCGACATGGGCGCGCGCGACGGCGAGTTGCTCGGGCGTCATGTCGATGCCGGTGACGTGGCCCGTTTCGCCCGTCAGGCGCGAAAGCACGAAACAGTCGCGGCCCGCGCCGCAGCCGAGGTCGAGAATGCGCGCGCCCTTTATGGCGGCGGGAACGACGAGGCCGCAGCCGTAATAGCGGTCGATGACATCGGGGTGGATGTCGCTGAGCGCCGCGCGGATATAGGCGGGCGTGTCGGCCACGTCGCAGCAGGCGTTGGTTTTCAGGTCCGCCGATCCCGCCAGCGTCTTGCCGTAATAGTCCTTCACCGCCTCGATGGTCATGCGCCGTCTCCGCTTCGCCTGCCGTTTACCTTTGCGCCCAAGGTGCCGGGCGGGCCGGGCGCGGTCCAGTCACAAGTTGGAGAGTGGCGGCTTTCCGCCCTGAAACGAGGGACGGTAACAATTTGAACATTTTCCTTTTCGGAAGATTAAAGAACTTGTCGTTTCATGCTGCCGAGGTCTCACCGGCAAACGAAACGGCGCGTCAGAGATGCACATCATTGTTCTCGCATCCCAGAAGGGCGGGTCCGGCAAGACCACCCTGTCGGGCCATCTCGCCGTCGAGGCCGAGAAGAGCGGCGCGGGGCCGGTCGTGCTGATCGACACCGATCCGCAGGGGAGCCTGTCCCACTGGTGGAACGCGCGCGCCTCGCGGAGCCCGGCTTTCGCCCGCGTCGCCATCGACGATCTCGACGCCTCGCTGGCGGAGCTGGCGCGGTCGGGCGCGCGGCTCGCCATCATCGACACGCCGCCCGCCATCACCCATTCCATCTCGCAGGTCGTCGCCCATGCCGACCTCGTGCTCATTCCGGCGCGGCCAAGCCCGCACGATCTCAGGGCCGTCGGCGCGACCATCGACATTGCGGAGGCGCACAGGAAGCCGCTGGTCTTCGTCGTCAATGCCGCCACAGCGCGGGCGCGCATCACGGGCGAGGCCGCCGTCGCGCTGTCGCAGCACGGCATGGTCGCGCCGGTGACGCTGCATCACCGGGTCGATTTCGCCGCCAGCATGGTCGATGGCAAAACCATCGGCGAGATCGATCCGAAGTGCCGCTCGGCGCGCGAGGTTGCCGATCTCTGGGCCTATGTGGCGGCGCGTCTGGCGCGCGTCACCGGCTCGGCCGAACTTGCCCGCGCCGTGCCCGCCGCCGACACCAGCATCGCGGCGCTGTCGGCGCTGTCTGCGCCCGGTGCGGCGAGAGCGCCGGAGGAGGAGGGGGAAGAGATCGAAGCGGCGGCCGCGACGATGCCCGCATCGGCGCCTGAACCCGTGACTGAGCCTGAACCTGTGTCTGAATCTGGGCCTGAAGCCGAGATCGAGGATGTCGCCTCGGCCATCCAGCAGGGCGCCTCCATCGCCTTCGTGCCG
>DASVNC010000319.1:0-31487 GCA_036384055.1 Parvibaculum sp. | reverse complement strand
TGATGACCGACAACCGGCCTTCGCTCTCCACCGCGCTGATGGTGGTGAGATAAGGCGGCGGATCGACGCGGATCGGCGCCAGCGAAACCTTGGCGGTCCGATCGAAGGTGATGGTCGCCGACCCTTCCTGCTGTGTGAGGGAATAGAGAACCGGCTGGTTCCAGTCGAAAACGAGGCGCGTGACGCCGTCATGCTTGGCGACGCGAACCGCGAGATCCGGCGTCGGCGCCGTCGGATCGACGATGCCGCGTTCCTTGAAGAGTCTCGCTTCGTCCGCCGCCTGCTTTTTTGCTTCGGCAACCGCGGCAATGCGCGCCAGCACGTCGGCAGGCAATGCAGGCGGGTTGCCCGCCCATTCTCGCGGCAGCAGATCGAGGTAGAGACTGTTCTCGGCCTCTCGCGCATTCAGCCAGTAGTCGAACTTGAGGGCCAGACGCAGCGTCTTGTGATCGGGATCCTGACGCGCCATCACCACATAGTCCGGCATCTTGCGCAGGAATTCGCCGAGATCGATCGTGAAGGGCTTGTCGAAGGTGACGACGGCAACGCCCGCCGTGATGCTCTCGGTGTGCGCGGGAATGCCGTCCGGCCAGTTGAGGACGATCCGTCCATAGCCGTCCTGCTCGAGGAGGTTCGTCGAAACGGCGGCGTCGGCGGCGGCAGGAACGATGTGCGCCATCGCGCCGGCGAGGACGACCATCGCGGCGGCGAGAAGACGCAAGGCCGCGCGCGCAACGCGCGGCGCCTCCTGTCGTCCTGGTTGATGCTGCCCGGCCTCGATCACGCCCGCCGCCTGCCCATGACACATGCGCCCGGCGCGCAGGACGCGCCAAACGGCGCCTGCCCCACGCAAGCGCTTGAGCCTTAAGACTAAATATTCGAGGTTAAGCCGCGTTTAAGGCGCTGTGCCAAAAGGCGCGGGAAATAGGGCTTTTCAGCTCTGTTGACCGTTGCCTGCGGCAATTGGAGCACCTGGCACCGCCGCCTGCGGCGCAACGCCGGCGGCGGGCGCCGCCTTGGTCTTGTCGCCGTCGGCCGGCACATCCGGCAGCTTGTCGCCGGTCGCCAGTTCGACGGTCAATTCCTGGGCCGCCACGGGATCCATCGCGGCCAGCACCGCCGACATCTTGCGCGGCTGCATCCGCTTGGCGACGTCGATCAGCACGCCCATGTCGAGACGCTCGAAAATGCGCGCCGCTTCCTTGGGTTTCATCGTCTCGTACATCTTCACCAGACCGGACATCTGGTCGTCATGGGCCTTGTCGTTGTCGGCGATCTGGGTGTTGATCTTGCCTTCGATCGCCTTCAGCTCGGCGATCCGGTCTTCGACGCGCTTCTGGGCGGCGTTGAGGAGCTGTTCGCGCAGATCGAGGTCTTTCGCCCGCTTGTCGAGCTCGCCGCGCCGCGCCGACAGGCTCTCGAGCACCGCCACTTCGGACGGCGTCATCTTCTGATCGTTCAGCTGTTCGGTCTGGTTCTTCAGCGCCGCCTTGTTGGCGTCGTTCGACAATTCCGAAGTCTTGGCCTGCGCCCCGCCCTCGGCGGATGCCGCCTTGGCGCCATCGGCCGGCGCCTCGCTTTCGTTCGCATGCGCCGCTGAAACGGCCAGAACATCCTCGAAGCCGCCGATGAGATGCACGGCCTTGAGCCCGAGCAGCAGCGCCGCACAGAGCATCACGGTCGGCAGGAGGCGAAGGCGGTCAAGCATCTGTCGGTCCTCAGCGCGCGCGCTTCAGGAGATCGAGCAACCGCTGCGGTTCGGCGCTCAGGGGTTTGGCGTCGCGGCCGGGCTGCACGATGCGCGGTCCGGCGGCGGGTTGCGCCACAGGTGTCGACGCGGCGATGGGCCGGCGCGTTTCGATGCCGCCGAGGCGGTTGGCAATGTCGTTTCCGGATTCGACCATCAGCGCCAGTTCGTCGGCGAGGGCCCTGCCCCGTTTCACCTGTTCGGTCAGCGATTTACCCGTCGCATCGCTCGCCTCGCGCAGACGGCCGATGGCCGCCGCCGCGTCGTTCGTCGCAACCGAGAGATCGCGGATGAGGTCGCGCAATCCGTCCTGTCCTGTCCGCATCGCCCGCAGCCGGCGGTCGAGCGTCGCGCAGTAACCGATGGTCGCCGCGAGCAGAACGCAGACGATGGCCTCAAGCATCAGATCCATGGGAATGGGCAACGCCGTCATTTCCGCGCTCCTGCGTTCGGGGCCGAGGGGGCCTTGTTCTTGATGCCGCGCTCGATGCGCACGGCAACGCTGTTCGAGATGCGGCCGATGCGGCCGCTGGCCAGGGAGACGCCGCCGCAGCGCATGTCGACAAGGGCGTCGGGACCGTTGTTGAGCATCAGGGTCTGGCCGACCTTGAAATCCATGACCTCGCGCAGCGAAAGTTTCTGCTCGTCGAGCACCGCTTCGAGCGGAATTTTGGTCGACCAGAGCTCGGTCGCCAGATGGCTTTCCCAGATCGAGTCGCGGCCGAACTTCTCACCCATGAACATCTGCAGCAGAAGTTCGCGGATCGGCTCCAGCGTCGCATAGGGCAGCAGCATCTCGATGCGGCCGCCGCGATCTTCCATGTCGATCCTGAGCTTGATCAGGATGGCGGCGTTCGCCGGACGCGCGATGGCGGCGAAGCGCGGATTGGTTTCGATGCGGTCGAGCTCTAGCGTCACCGGCGACAGGGGCTCGAAAGCCGCCTTGGCGTCCTGCAGCACGACTTCGATCATGCGCTGGACGAGGCTGAGTTCGATGGTCGTATAGGGGCGGCCTTCAATGCGCATGGCAGCCGTGCCGCGCCGTCCGCCCAGCAGCACGTCGACGATCGAATAGATGAGGTTCGAGTCGACCGTGAACATGCCGTAATTGTCCCACTCCTTCGCGCGGAAAACCGCGAGAACGGCGGGCAGCGGAATGGAATTCAGATAGTCGCCGAAACGGATCGACGAAATATTGTCGAGGCTGACTTCGACGTTGTCCGACGTGAAGTTGCGCAAGCTCGTGGTCATCAGGCGCACCAGCCTGTCGAACACGATTTCGAGCATCGGCAGGCGCTCATAGGACACGAGCGCGGAATTGATGATGGCGCGGATGCCGGTGCGCTCGCCATCCTGTTCGTTATCGACTTCGAAGCCGAGCAGGCTGTCGATTTCATCCTGGTTGAGCACGCGCTCGGGCGCGGCGCGGTGCAACGGGTCTTTCCCGCCGCTCTCGCCTTCCCCTTCAAGCGCCGCCATTGCGGCCGCCATATCGTCGGGATCGATTTCGTCGACTGTCGCCATGAAAGCCGCCACGCCTTGCTGAAACTTGAACTGAAACGAAAGAAACCGAGGCGCTCCGCCGAATGAAGCGCCTTACTGAATGATCACTTCCTTGAAGAGAATGTCCGTCGCGAGCGGCGGCTGGATGGCAAGGTTGATGCGGCGCAGAAGTTCTTCTTTCACGCGCAATATGCCTGCCGATCCTTCGAGGTCTTCGGGCCGGATCTCACGCAGATAAACCTGGAACGCATCGAGCACGCGCGGAATTTCCACATCGAGCCGCTTGGCCGCGTCCTTGTCGACGATCTGCAGCGTCACCTTCATTTTCAGAAAGTGCTGCGGCGGCGGACCGCTGAGGTTCACAAGAAAATCCGGAAGGTCGTAAAACACCGGTTCGGCGATCACGACTTTTTCCGCCTCATGCGAAGAGCCACCGATAAGACCGGAGAAGTAAACGCCCGCACCGCCGCCGATAAGAACAACCAGCGGCAAGACGATATAGAGGACCAGCACCTTGCCGCTCAGCTTGCGCTTTGCGGGTGCGGCTTCTGCTTCGCCTTCCACTACGGAATCGTCGGCGTCTATTGCGGCCATGTTTGCCCACCTTGCCCGCCGGCGGAGATCGCCGGTTTTCAGGAAAATGCACCGCCTCGACATGGACCCGGATCGGAGCCCGCACGAGTGCCCGCGGTGCATCCAAATCCTTACCTAGTTTAGTTAATGAAGCGTTGCCCCGGCCGCACTTCGCGTCATCTTCCGCCACGCATGGCCGGCCGGACGGACGGCCCCGCACGCGCCTTCCGTGCGTCCGCCCGGCGGCTCCCGGTCCGGCAAGAACTGCCCGGTAAAGCCTGCCTGAAGCGCCCCGCCCCCTGTCCGCAACTTAAAGTAACTAATTGTTTTTATTACAACATTCTCGTGGCACGCAGCCTGCACACGACGGTCCGGGCGCACCGCGTCCACCAGGATCGGCAGCTCGTTTGGGTTCGGAATGGAAAACGCACTTCTCATAGGCCTCTCGCGCCAGACCGCCATGATGCGGCAGATGGCCGTGATCGCGAACAACCTCGCGAACATGAACACGACCGCCTACAAGTCACAGAACATGCTCTTCGACGAGTATGTGATGCCGAATGCGAGCGAGCAGAGCCCGGACAAGCAGCTCTCCTTCGTTCAGGACTACGGCCAGATGCGCAACCTCGCCGACGGCGAGTTGCAGACGACCGGCAACCCGCTCGATGTCGCCATCGCCGGCAGCGGCATGTTCAAGGTCCAGACGCCGAACGGCATCCGCTACACGCGCAACGGCCACCTCCAGCTCGACGCCTCGGGCCAGCTCGTGACGTCGAACGGCTATGCCGTTCTGACGGCGGCGGGCACCAACCTCACCTTCACCAGCGACGAAGGCCAGATCACCATCGCCAGCGACGGCACCGTCACCACCGACAAGGGCCAGCGCGGCAAGATCGCTCTCGTCGACTTCGCCAACATGCAGGACATGAAGAGCGAAGGCGACAATCTGGCTTCAACGACGCAGGCCGAACAGCAGGTCGCCAATCCGCGCATGATCCAGGGGTCGATCGAAGGCTCCAACGTGAAGCCGATCCTCGAAATGACCAACATGATCGACGTGATGCGCTCCTATGAAAGCGCACAGAAGCTGGTCGACGCGGCCGACGACATGCGCCGCCAGGCCATTACGCAAATCGGAAGCGCGGTCTGACCGCCTTTCTTCTTATCGACGCCCTTTAGTAGTTAAAGACACAGGCCAAGGAACAGATCCATGCAGTCGCTCAGCATCGCCGCCACAGGCATGATGGCCCAGCAGCTCAATGTCGAGGTGATCTCGAACAACATCGCCAACATGAGCACGTCGGGCTTCAAGCGTCAGCGCGCGGAGTTTCAGGATCTGCTCTATCAGAACCTGCGCCGCGTCGGCACCAACTCGTCCGATAGCGGCACGATCGTTCCTTCGGGCGTGCAGATCGGCCTCGGCGTCAAGACGGGTTCGGTCTATCGCGTCATGACGCAGGGCGACATGAACAACACCGGCAACAAACTCGACCTCGCCGTTCAGGGCCGCGGCTACTTCCGCGTGCAGATGCCGAGCGGCACCGACGCCTACACGCGCGCCGGCAATTTCCAGCTGAGCCCGACCGGCCAGATCGTGACCTCGGACGGCTACACCGTCGCCCCCGGCATCACCATTCCGCCGACGGCAACCGACATCACCATCAGCAATGACGGTCAGGTGCAGGCGACGATCCCCGGCCAGACCGCGCCGCAAATCGTCGGCCAGCTCGAACTGTCGAGCTTCCAGAACGAAGGCGGCCTCGATCCGCAGGGCGACAATCTGTTCCTCGAAACGGCCGCCAGCGGCGCGCCGACGACGGGCAACCCGGCGTCGATCGGCTTCGGCACGATCCAGCAGGGCTTCCTCGAAACCTCGAACGTCAATGCCGTGACCGAGATTTCCGATCTCATCACCGCCCAGCGCGCCTACGAAATGAACGCCAAGGTCATCACGGCATCCGACGAAATGATGTCGACGACGTCGAACCTGAAGTAACGCGAAAACCAGAAACGGATGCGTCTCATGACCCGCTCTTTCGTCCCCGCCATTGCCATCCTTTGCGCCGCCGTCTGCGCGAGCGCCGCGTCAGCCGCCGAGCTTCGCTCCGAGGTCACGGTGACGGGCGCAACGGTGACGCTGGGCGATATCTTCGACGGAGCCGGCGATGCGGCGAACGTCGCCGTCTCCGACGCGCCCGCGCCCGGCGTCGCGATGGAAATATCTGTATCGCGCATTTCGCTCGTCGCCCGCCGCAACGGTCTTCCCTGGCATAATACGGGCGGCCTCACGCACATCGTCGTCGCCCGTTCCGGCATCGCCGTGCCGGACGCGGAGGTTTCCTCGGCTCTTGCCGGCGCCATCGCCGCCGAAACGCCGTCGCTTGCCGCCACCGCCAAACTGCAGATCGACTTCGCCGGCGGCACCGCCGGCGTGCAGGTCGGCGAGAACGCCGCCCGCACCGTCAAGGTCGACCAGCTCGCCTACAACCCGCGCACCGGAACCTTCGACGCGCTGCTGCGCGCGCCCGCCGACGATCTGGCGAGCCCGCTGCATCGTGTATCGGGCCGCGCTTATCCCGTCATGGACGTTCCCGTTCTGACGCGCGACCTCGCCCCGGGCGACGTCGTCCGCGCCCAGGACATCGACTGGATCCGCCTGCCCGCCGACCGGGTCAGCCAGAACATCATCACCTCGCAGGCGCAGCTTGTCGGCATGTCGCCCAAGCGCCCGGTGCGCACCGGCGAACCCGTTCGCATGGCCGACATGGAGCCGCCCGTCGTCGTCGCCAAGGGCGCCGTCGTCGATATGAGCTATGTCACCGGCGCGCTGACGCTGCTCGCCCGCGGCAAGGCGCTCGAAAGCGGCGCCGTCGGCGACACGGTCGATATTCTCAATCCGCGCTCCGACCGCACGGTGCAGGGCGTCATCGTCGGACCGAATCTCGTGCGCATCGATGCGATGGGCGCGCCCCATCTCGCCGATCTCAAGTCCTGAACGAAGTACGCGTAGCGTCATTAGGAGAGACTGTTAAATGTATATCCGCCGCGCACTCGGTCTCGCAGCCGCCGCCGCCCTCACCGCCTCTCTGGCCGGTTGCGGCGCCATCGACCGCATCGACAATATCGGCGCCGCGCCTGCGCTCGCCCCCATCGCCAACCCCACGGCCGCCGCCGGATACCAGCCGGTCAGCATGCCGATGCCGCAGCCCGAGCAGGTCGTCTACGAACCGAATTCGCTCTGGCGCGCAGGCTCCCGCGCCTTCTTCCGCGATCAGCGCGCCTCCCATGTCGGCGACATTCTGACCGTGCTCATCAACATCGCCGACAGCGCCAAGGTCGACAACTCGACCCAGCGTTCGCGCGCCAATTCCGAAAACGCCGCGATGCCGAACCTTCTCGGCCTCGAAAGCAAGCTCAAGAACGTGCTGCCCGCCGCCGTCGATCCGACGAAACTCGTCGATGCGACGAGCGCAAGTTCGAGCGCCGGCACCGGCACGGTGGACCGCAAGGAAAGCGTCGATCTGACGATTGCCGCCGTCGTCACCCAGGTTCTGCCGAACGGCAACCTCGTCATCCAGGGCCGCCAGGAAGTGCGCGTCAACTATGAGGTGCGCGAGCTTCTGATCGCCGGCATCGTGCGCCCCGAAGATATTTCCAACACCAACACCATCCTGCACACCCAGATCGCCGAAGCGCGCATCTCCTACGGCGGACGCGGCCAGATCAGCGACGTGCAGCAACCCCGTTACGGCCAGCAGCTCTACGACGTGATTATGCCGTTCTGATGTTGATGGGGGCATTCCAGACCTGATGCACGATCTGGAAAAGCCGAACGCGGCCCCGAAAGGGGCCGCGTTTTCATTATGCAGTCGGGAAATATGCGGACGCGCTGAAGCAGACGTCAGTCGTCGCGATAGACTTTCTCGCGGCGCTCATGCCGTTCCTGCGCTTCGATCGAGAGCGTCGCGATCGGCCGCGCATCGAGCCGCTTCAGGCTGATCGGCTCGCCCGTCTCTTCGCAATATCCGTAGGTGCCCTCTTCGATCCGCCGCAGAGCCGCGTCGATCTTCGAGATGAGCTTGCGCTGGCGGTCGCGCGTTCTGAGTTCGAGGGAGCGTTCGGTTTCGGTTGAAGCGCGGTCTGCGAGGTCGGGATGCTGAACGGTTTCTTCCTGCAGATGCTGCAGCGTCTCGCGGTTCTCGAGAAGGATGTCTTCCTTCCACTTCTCGAGCTTGCGGCGGAAATACTCGCGCTGCCGCTTGTTCATGAACGGCTCGTCCTCGGACGGCGCGTAGCCTTTAGGCAACCGAACAACCATGCCTCGAATTCTTTCCTGCGAGAGGCGTCCGGAGGACGATCCGATCGCAAAGCTGCTTCTACTTTGCGAGGCCGCGCTCCGTCGAAAACGCGGCGGAGTATAGGGAGACGAGTCTCGATTCTCAACAGCCTAGGTCAAGCCTCCGAAAAGCGACTTAACCTTATGAAAAATATGTGAAATAGCGGCAGGTCATTCGACCGCCGGCGGGCCTCAGGCCTTCGAATAGGAGCCGAACTTGGCCAGCTCGACCCGGGCGCGAAGCTCGATATGGTCGAGGATATGGGCGAGCTCCGGATCGTTGACCCGGCCCTGCTGGCCTTCGACGACGCTGAGGAGACGCGAAAGCTTCGACTTCGGCACCTGCCCGGCAAGCAGCGCGAGCTTGATGTCGTCCAGAATGTCGAGCATGTGCTCGCCACGCGCGATGGCCCGCCGCGGCGCATTGGGAACGTCGCCGCCGGCTTCCTGCAAAGCGAGAAGAGAATCGACCGCCGCAAGCGAGGCCGTCGCCGAAAGGCCCGCGACGCCGCGTCCTTCCTGCGCACCATCGAGTGCAAAGCCGGAGCCGGAACCGCCCGCGGAAGCCGCGCGCTTTCCCGATGTCTGGCCGATCTGGCGTGAACCGCCAATCTTCATGTGTCTGCCCTTGAGCCCGAAGCCCGGCCCGCTCGCGCGGATACGGAGCTTTCCAAGGTCTTTACCATGCGCCCCATTTCTTAAGGTGCCGTTAAACATGACCGATGCGCCGCGGCAGAAATTGCCGGAGGGCGGGAAGGAGCTTCCGCAAGCGCCTCCGGCAAGCCCCGCCGGCCAACGCGGCTGCTCCAGAAAGTTATTTAATTACAATGGCTTGAGAATATCCGGCGACCGCCCGGAGCGTGGCATGGCTTTCGCTTACACAAGCCCGTATCGAACGCGTTCAGACGGTCATCTCATGCTCAGGCTTCTTGCCTCTTCTCTCCGGTCATCCGCGAAGCTCGTCATTATGGCCTGCGCTCTTGCGCTCGTCGTACCGGCAAGCGCGTCCGCCGCATCGCGCATCAAGGACATCGTCGACGTCGAAGGCGTCCGCGACAACCTGCTGGTCGGCTACGGCCTCGTCGTCGGCCTGAACGGCACCGGCGACACGCTGCGCAACGCCCCCTTCACCCAGCAGAGCTTGACCGCGATGCTCGAACGCCTCGGCGTCAACATTCGCGGCAGCCAGGCCCAGCTCAAAACCGCCAACGTCGCCGCCGTCATGGTCTCGGCCAACCTGCCCGCCTTCTCGACGCAGGGCACCCGCATCGACGTGACCGTCAGCGCGCTCGGCGACGCGACCAACCTCCAGGGCGGCGTGCTGCTCGTCACGCCGCTGATGGGCGCCGACGGCCAGGTCTACGCGGTCTCGCAAGGCTCGGTCGCCACCGGCGGCTTTTCTGCCAAGGGCGACGCCGCCTCGGTCGTGCGCGGCGTTCCGACCAACGGCCGCATCGCCAACGGCGCCCTCGTCGAACGCGAAATCGACTTCAAGCTCGCCGACCTGCACACCCTGCGCCTGTCGCTGCGCAATCCGGACCTGACGACCGCCGAGCGCGTCGCCAGCGCCATCAACTCGTTCCTCGGCGCGCCGGCCGCCTCCGCCGACAATCCGACGACCATCCAGCTTGCGGTTCCGGCGAGCTATACCGGCAACGCCGTCGGCCTTCTCACCGACATCGAGCAGCTGCGCGTCGAACCCGATTTGCCCGCCCGCGTCGTCATCGACGAAGGCTCCGGCATCATCGTGATGGGCCAGGACGTGCGCGTCAGCAAGGTGGCCATCGCACAGGGCAATCTCACCATCAGCGTCAGCGAGACGCCGCAGGTCAGCCAGCCCGCACCCTTCTCCAATACCGGCCAGACCGTCGTCGTGCCGCGCACCAGCGTCAATGTCGATGAAACCAAGGGCCGCAAGCTCGCCCTTGTCGATGGCAGCATCAGCCTGAAAGAGCTGGTGGACGGCTTGAATGCGCTCGGCGTCAGCCCGCGCGACATGATCACCATTCTGCAGGCGATCAAGGCGGCAGGCGCGCTGCAGGCCGAAATCGAGGTGATGTGATGACGATTTCCGCCCTCGCCTCTCCTTATGTCCATACGCCCTTCACCACGAAGCACGCCAACGCCAAGGCCTGGGCGACGGCGCAGGAATTCGAATCCAACTTCATCTCGACCATGACGCAGACGATGTTCGAGGGATTGAAGACTGACGGCCCCTTCGGCGGCGGTCAGGGCGAAGAAACCTTCCGCTCGCTGCTCGTCGATCAGTACGGCAAGCAAATGAGCCAGGCCGGCGGCATCGGCATCGCCGACAAGATCTATGGCGAAATCCTGAAGATGCAGGAGCACACGCAATGAACAGTCAGCCCCGCGCCGCAGCCGCCGATGTGACACCCATCGTTCTGGTCGAGCGCATCATGCTGCTGAGCGAACAGCTCACCGATGTCGTCGCCCGCGAAACCGAATATCTCGAAACCCGCCAGCCACTGAAAATCGCCGAGCTTCAGGCCGAAAAAACGCGCCTCGCCAACGACTATGCGATGGATATTCAGGCCATCCGCCTGCGCAAGGAGCTGATCGACCGCGCGCCCGCCGAAAAGGTCGGCCGGCTGAAAATCCTGATGTCGAAGCTAGATGCGACGCTGGTCGCCAACCGCAACGCTTTGGCGGCGACCAAATCCGTTTCCGAACGCATCCTCAAATCCATCGCCAACACCGTCAACAACCAGACGGCGCCGACGGTCGGTTATGGCCGCAACGCCGCCCTCGCGCGGCCGTCCTCCGGCCGGACCGCCGCCATCGCGGTCGATGCGCGGGCGTGAGCGCAAAATTAACCGGCCAGTAACCAAACCGGCCCGAAATTAACCTGGGCTTTTCCACCACCGCTGCTGCAATCGGGGCATGCGACATGCGATTTGCGAAACAGGACATTCCCGTCCGCACCAACAAGATCGATCAGGCCGTCGAATACGAGCGGATGATCGAGCGCGGCATCGCCTTCCATCAAAGCGGCGAACTCGACAAGGCCGAAGCCTGCTACAGGAAAGTCCTGACGAGCCTGCCCGACCACGCAGGCGCACTGCACCTCCTCGGCGTCATCATGCACCAGTCCGGCCAGAGCCTGACCGGCATCGACATGATCGAACGCGCCCTGAAGCAGCTGCCCGACTTCGCCGACGCCCACAAGAACCTGGCCTATATCCTCGAACAGCAGGGCGACACCGAAGGCGCGATCGAGCATTACCGCAAGGCCGCCGATCATGCGGCCGATCCGCTCGACAGCCTGATCGAGCTCGGCCGCCTGCTGCTTGATGGCGGCAATGCCGCCGCCGCGCTCACCACCTATGACGATGCGGTCCGCATCGCGCCGGACGACTTCCGCGGCCATCTCGGCCGCGGCAACGCCCTGCTGGCGCTCGAAAAATTCGCCGAAGCCGCGGAAGCGGGCGAAGCGGCCCTGCGGACGGCGCCGGACGACGCCCAGCTCCATTTCGACGTCGCCGGCATTTTCCGCAAGCTGAAGAAGAATGAGGACGCGGTCCGGCACCTCGAACGCGCCATCGACATTCGCCCCGACTATGTCGAGGCCTATCTCAACCTCAGCAACGCCGTGCGCGACCTGGGCGAAAAGCAGAGGGCCATCGATCTTCTGAGCAAGGCGATCGAGATCAAGCCGACCTATGCCGAAGCCTACTCCAACCTCGGCAGCATTCTCATCGACGAAGCGATGTTCGAGGAGGCGCTCGACTGCTACCGCCGCGCCATCGAAATCGACCCCAAGCTTCCCGAGGCCTATGTCAACCTCGGCTCGGCGATGCAGATCCTCTGCCTGCCGGAACAGGCTCTGAAAGCCTTCCAGATCGCGCTGACACTGAAGCCCGATCAGGATGCGGCCTTGTGGAACCTTGCCCTCACGCTTCACGCCAATGGCGAGGTCGAAGACGGCTGGGACATTTACGGCTACGGCTTCGCCAGCAAGCAGCGCAATCCCTATCGTCCCTTCCCCGGCCTGATCTGGCAGGGCGAAGACCTGAAAGACAAGACCATCATGGTCTGGCGCGAACAGGGCATCGGCGACGACCTGCATTTTTCGACCTGCTATCACGATCTGGTCGAAAAAGCCGGCCACGTCGTCATCGAATGTCCGCCGCGTCTGGTCGATCTTTATCAACGGACCTGGCCGCGCGCGACCGTCCGCGCCGAAACCGTGACATCAACAGGCCTCGGCAACTACGGCCAGGTCGATTTTGATTACACGGCGCCCGCGGGCATCGCGGCGTCCATTTTGCGCCGCCATATCGCCGACTTTCCATCGACGGCGCGCCCGCTCATCGCCGATCCCGAAAAGCGCGCCGCTGCCCGCGATTGGCTGGCGGGCCTCGGCCCCGAGCCGAAGATCGGTCTCAGCTGGCGCTCGAGCATCAAGAACCCGCTGCGCGATGTCTTTGCAACCGATCTTGCCGACTGGGCCGACCTCATCCGCCGTCAGGACGTGAAAATCGTCAACCTGCAATACGGCCGCGAGGAAGAAGACATCCTCAAACTTCAGCAGGAACTCGGCCTCGAAATCCATCGCATGCCCGGCCTCGACACCTATAACGATCTCGAAGGCGTCGCCGCTCTGACCGCCGAGCTCGACCTGATGGTCGGTTCGTGGAACGCCGCCGCCGAGATGGCCGGCGCGGTCGCCATACCCGGTCTGATCTTCATGCCGTCCCGGCACTCGGTCCAGCTCGGCTGCCCCAATCTGCCCTGGCATCCGACAATGACGGTCTATCCGGTCATGCCCGGCTTCGACGCCAAGGCGCTGACGGCCAAGATGACCGGCGATGCCCTGTCCCTGCTCCGGAACGCCGGCAAGCTCTGACCGGTCCGGCGCCTCGGCCCCGGCATATCTTTGAGAAAGCGCCGCGCGAAAAAAATCGCGCGGCGCTTTCCTTATGTCCGGCCTTATGTCCGGCCCGCCAGCCGCGATCAGCCGCATTCCGGGAAAAATATGAAGGAAAAAATTGCCGGGACCCGGCATCTCCTGCCCGGAAACTCCGCGCACGAATTTATTCAAGCTATTGTTTTTATTATATATTTCAAGTTGGCCCAGTCATTGCGAAGGGAACCGCAGATGAATCGGGGGCCGGGCCTCGGGGAAACCCGAACCGGGCAAGCCCAACGGGAGCGGTCCCAACCAGTGACGAAAAACCGCGAACCCGTGTAAGGGCATTTACCTCGATTTAATGATTAACGCCGAGTGTAGGCCCAACGCGCCGATGACACCGGCCGACCAAACCCTGGAGGGTACGAAAAATGGCTGATGTGGTTCTTTCTGGTGCGATCCGGTCCAACCTGCTCAGCATTCAGAACACGGCAAACCTGCTCGATCAGACGCAGCATCGTCTTTCGACGGGCCTGAAGGTTTCGAGCGCGGTCGACAATCCGCAGTCGTACTTCACGGCTCTGGGTCTCAACAATCGCGCATCGGATCTGAATACGCTGCTCGACAATCAGGGCCTCGCGGTGCAGACGATCAACGCGGCGAGCCAGGGCATCGACTCCATCCAGAAGCTGGTTCAGCAGGCCAAGGCGACCGCCAATCAGGCATTGCAGATCAACATCCAGGCGACGACGCTCAGCACGGCGGTCACCCCGTCGAACTTCAGCGGCGCCACCGGCCACCTCATCATCCAGATCGGCAGCGCCTCGGCCAAGACAGTCACCCTGTCCGCGACCGCCATGAGCGCCGGCTCGATCAAGACCGCCATCAGCGCCGCCGGCATCACCGGCCTCACGGTTTCCGCCTCCGGCGGCAACATCAGTTTCTCCGCCGCGAGCGGCCGCAAAATCACGCTGTCGGGCGATGCCACGGGTTCGGGCAAGGCTTTCGCCGGCACGCTGACGTCCGCCAACGGCGTCAACCGCGACAAGCTCGTGTCTGACTATAACGGCCTGCTGACGCAGATCGACCAGCTCGCCCAGGATGCCAGCTTCAACGGCGTCAACCTGCTCCAGTCCGGCGGCACGCTGACGGTCAACTTCAATGAAACGCAGACGTCGAGCCTCACGATCAAGGGCACGAACAGCTCGTCCGCGGGGCTTGGCTTGAATACGGTCACGACGACGGACTTCGAGTCCGACGCCTCAATCAAGAGCTCGATGGCCGCGTCGGACACCGCGCTGGTAAATCTCCGCACCCTGTCGACATCGTTCGGCGCAAATCTCTCCGTCGTGCAGACGAGACAGGATTTCACCAAGAACCTTGTCAACACCTTGCAGACCGGCGCGTCGAACCTGACGCTGGCCGACACGAACGCAGAAGGCGCCAACATGCTCGCCCTGCAAACGAGACAGCAGCTCGGCACAGTCGCCCTCTCGCTCGCCAATCAGTCGCAGCAGGGCATCCTGAAACTCTTCGGCTGATGCGGTTTAAGCATTCGGAAATTATTGCGCGCGGGCTCCTTCGGGAGCCCGCTTCGTTTTGAGACAACCGCCGCAAAAATCATTTAGAAAAAAGTTCGACGTATTTTACCGGCCATTAAGAGCCCCGGGTACAGGATCGCGTCAGCTCAGGATGAGCAAAGCACTTGTTTCCTAGGAAAGGAATTCTTCAATGGCCGATATCGTTCTCTCCGCCGCAATCCGTTCGAACCTTCTCTCGCTTCAGAACACTGCGTCGGCCCTCGACCAGACCCAGACACGTCTGTCGACCGGCAACAAAGTCAACAGCGCGATCGACAACCCGACGTCGTACTTCACGGCGCAGGGCCTGAACAACCGCGCCTCGGACCTCTCCACGCTGTTGGACAACCAGAGCCTCGCCGTTCAGACGGTGAAGGCCGCCAGCCAGGGCATCGATGCGATCACGAAGCTCGTCTCTCAGGCGAAAGCGACGGCGAACCAGGCTCTCCAGGCCACGGTCTCCTCGACGACCCTGACGACTGCCGTCACCACGAAGAACCTCAGCGGCGCTTCCAAGACGCTGATCGTTCAGATCGGCAGCGGTTCCGCCAAGACTGTTACGCTGAGCTCGGCCACGGAAAGCGCCGGCGCGGTGAAACTGGCCCTCTCGGCTGCCGCCATCTCCGGTCTCGCCGTGACGGCGTCGAGCGGCAACCTCTCCTTCACGGTCGCCTCGGGCGAGAAGCTGACGTTGTCGGGCACGGCCACGGGTTCGGGCAACTCGCTCGCCGGTACCCTGACCTCGTCCAACGGCACGAACCGCGACAGCTACGTCGCTTCCTACAACAACCTGCTCACGCAGATCGACCAGCTCTCGGGCGACGCAAGCTTCAACGGCGTCAACCTGCTCGCGAGCGGCACTTCGCTCTCTGTGGCCTTCAACGAAAAAGGCACCAGCAAGCTCGATATCAGCGGCGTGAAGCTCGACTCTTCGGGTCTTGGCCTGAACGCGATCTCCAGCACCAACTTCGCCAGCGCCGGTGCGATCAACACGGTCATCAGCTCGCTCGATAGCGCCACGACGACGCTGCGTTCGCAGTCCTCGACCTTCGGCGGCAATCTCTCGGTCGTGCAGAACCGTCAGGACTTCACGAAGAACCTGATCGACACTCTGCAGACGGGCGCCGCCGGTCTGACGCTGGCCGACACCAACACGGAAGGTGCGAACCTTCTGGCCCTGCAGACCCGCCAGCAGCTGTCGATCACAGCCCTGTCGCTGGCGAACCAGTCCTCGCAGGCGATCCTCAAGGTCCTCTAATACCGGACCTTGGTACAAAGAACGGAACGGCGGAGGCGCAAGCCCCCGCCGTTTTCTTTTGTCCAGCCGGACACGCGCCCCGTGGCGGCACAGCGATTTAGGAGTAGGCTTGGCGTGATTCGAGCCACCTAGATACCTGGACCCAGCAGTCATGGCCCTCAAAGTCGAACTCAAGCCCGGTGAGCGCTTCATTCTCGGCGAAAGCGTCATCACCAATGACGACCAGCGCACGCGGCTTTTCATCGAGGGCGATGCGCCCATCCTGCGCGAGAAGGACATCCTGCGCCTCGACGATGCGGATACGCCCTGCAAGAAAATCTATGTGATGATCCAGATGATGTACCTGGCGCCGGATCCGGCCGTCCATCACGACCTTTATTTCCAGATCGTTAAAGACGTGCTCGACGCCGCGCCGAGCACGAGCCCGTACATAGAGAACATCAACAATAAAATCTTAACTGGCGAGATGTATAAAGCTCTCAAGGAAACTCGAAAACTCATCGAGTACGAGCGGGAGCTGCTGCAGAATGTCAAGACCGCATGAAGCCTACGCGACCGTCGCGAAGAGTGCCGCCGATCCGAGAGACCTCGAGGCGTCGCTGCTTCTGAAGGCTGCAAACCAGCTTCAACGCATCAAGGACACCTGGGTAAACCTGAGCGGCGGGGAATTGCAGCCCGCTCTTCTGTTCAACCGCAAGCTCTGGACAGTCTTCGCGACATCGGTCACCGACGATGAAAGCCGGCTCCCGAAAGAAATTCGCCAGAACGTCGCCAATCTCGCGATCTTCATTTTCAAACGCACGATCGAGATCGAGGCAAAGCCCGCGCCCGAGCTTCTCGACACGCTGATCAACATCAACCGCCAGATCGCCGCGGGCCTCCTGCAAAGGGCCTCATGACCTCTTTCGCAGAGGCGTGCGCAAAAAAAGGGACCCGCTGGCGGGTCCCTTTGCATTTCAGTCGGGTCGTGTTGCCGTCGTTATCTTGTCGTCAGAGGAAGTTCGCCAGCGACAGCTTCGACAGGCTCGCCGTCACCTGATAGCTCGCCTGGAGCTGCGTCATGAGCGTGCTGAGCTGCGTCGCGACCGTGTACTGGTCGGCGTTCTGGGTATTGTCCAGGATCGTCTGGCTGGTCGAAATCTGCGTCTGGAGATTTGTCTTCGAGGTCGCCAGCGTCGCCGACTTCAGGCCGAGATCGGTGACGATGTCCTTGACCGATTGCGTGCCGGTGAAGTTCAGCGCCGAGGACGTCCGCTGCGTCAACGCGCTGTACTCGGCGCCTTCGCTGGAATCCGTGCCCGTATAGGTGACGGCGGCCAGAACCGCGGCGCTCTGGACAACAGTGCGGATCGCACTCTGATCGGCGCGCGCGCCATAGGCAATCGTCGATCCGTCGCCGACGGTGGCGACAAAATTGTTGCCCGGCGTGCCGGTGGTGTCGCCCTGATACCACTGAACCGTGTTGTCGGGCGTGCCGGCGACGAGCGCCGTCGCGGTGGCCGGCGAACCGGAAACGCGCTGGGGCGGATTGCCGAAGAAGTCGTTGCCGGCCTGAACCGTCGAGGCCGCCTTCAGCGTCGTCTTGGCCGATGCCTGAATGCTGGTGTCGAGCGTGCTTTGGAAATTGGTTGCCGTCGATGCCGCATCCGCGCCGATGGTGAATTGACCGGCGGCAGGCGGCGAATCCGTCGTCGCGGTCAGCTTCAGCGTCGTCGTCGTGCCGTCCGGCAATTTGAGATCGACGGACAGCGAGTCGCCCGGCGACGGCAGCGTGGCGCCGAAGCTGACGCCGACCGCGGCGGGCGATCCGGTGGGTCCGCTCACCGTGGCGCCGGTCAGCGTCGAGGCCACGTTGGAAAGTTTGAAGCCGAAGGGGCTGGTCGCGTCGTCTTCGGCCAATGAAACCGTTCCGGCCGACGGCGACGACAGAAGGAGCCGCCCTCGCCCATCGCCCAGATCGGCCTGATTGCGCTCGGAGATAACCTGCTTCAATCCGGCATGAGCGGTGTCGCCATTCAGCATCAGATCCGAGTTCACGACCGGCGTCGTCTGCGTCTGCTTGCCGCCAAAAAGCTGACGGTCGCCGACATTGAGGTTCAGAAGATCGATGGCTTCATTGAGACGCATGCCCGCCGTCGTTTGCAGATCGGTCTGGCCGCCGCTGGTCAGATTGAACGTGCTCGCCAATCCGCCGGTCTGAAGTTCGGATGAAATCTGGTCGAGGCGCGTCAGCGCATCGGCGCTCGACTGCACCCGCAGCGAGGTCGTGTCGATGGTGCTGAGATAGCTGTTCGACTGGGAAACCTGATCGTTGAGCGCCAGCACGAGATTGCGCGAGCTGCCGAGCCCGGCAAAGCTGTCCGACTTCAGACCCGTCGAAAGCTGGCGCTGAAGATCGGCCAGCTGTGTCTGGATGTTCGACACATTGCTGCGCATCGTCAGGGACTGGGCGTATGTCGAGATCTGCATGGCTTTACTTTCCGATGCTCAGCAGCGTGTCGAAGAGCTGCTGCACGGTGGTGATGAGGCGGGCGTTCGCCGCATAGGAGTTCTGTAGAACGATGAGGTTCGCCATCTCGTCGTCGATATTGACGCCCGTGTCGCCGTTGAACTTGTCCTGCAGCGTGTTGGAAACGATCTGTTGCGCCGAAGCCGCGTTGGTGGCGTTGGCCGACTGCGACGACTGAAAGGAAACGATGCGCCGGGCGAAGGCATCGACAGAACCCTGAAAGGGCGTCGTTGTGCTGCCGATGCCCGAGGCCGCCGAGTAAGTCCGGCTCGTGTCGGTAAGGCGGCTCAGAAGGTCGCGCGGCCGCATGTCGTCGCCGATGGCCGTCGCCGGGCTGGTGCTGTAGACGATGAGCTTGGTGTCGTCGGCAAGAATGGCCGAGTTGACCTGGATGCGTCCGGCAAAGCCGTTCACCTGCGGCGGGTTGTCGAGACTGCCCGAGTATGCTTTTTGCGACTGCCCGTCGACGAAGAGCGGCAGGCCGGTGCCCGCATCGGTCAGCGACGCCGGCGTAACCGTGGCCGTCAGCGCGTCGATGGTGGAGGTGCCGCCGCTGCCCGCGTCGTTCAGAAAATTGATCGTGCTTCCCGACGGGTTCGACACGACGACATTCGTGCCCAGTGCGGCCTGCAAATCGCTGACGACGCCGGACATGGGCTGATTGAAATTGATGCCGATGACGGTGTCGTTCGGATCGGCCGTCGCCGTGCTGGCAAGCGGCAACACCGATGGATCGGTCACCTTGACGACCGTCACCTTGTGCGAAACGCCGGCATCGTCGGTATAGCTCAGATTGAGCTGGTTGCCCGAAAGCATCGAACTCGTGTCGATGCCGAGGCCGGTCGCGCCGCCGCCGGACGCGGCCGTGCTCGGCACCGTCTCCTGCGACAGCGACAACGCGAGCTGGCTCGCGAGTTCGTCGAGCTGCGACTGCGCCTGCGGCAACGTCGTGTCGCGCATCTGGATATAACCGGCGATCGAGCCGGACGTGATGGCGCCCGAGGCGATCAGATCGACCTGCGTCGTGCCGTTCTGCAGCGTGATCGTTCCGACCTTCCGCTGCGACGCATCGATGTTATAGGACGAGTTGGCGTCCATGCTCGTATGTTCGTCAAAGGTCAGTTTGACGGGCGTCTTGTCGAGCAGAAGCTGGCCGCCGCCGGTGAACACCGTGACCGTCCCGTCGTCGTTCTGGACGGTCTTCACGTCCATGAGCTTCGACAGGTCGTTGATGGCGTTGTCGCGCAAATCCTGAAGGTCGGCGACAGGATAGTTGCTGGCCTGGCGCTGCGATATCTGGTCGTTGAGGCCGGCAACCGTCTGCAGGTCGGTATTCGCCTGCTGAACCGAGGTCGCGATGTTCTGTTCGGCCTCAAGGCGCATGCCCTGAATCTTCGCGCTCATGCTGTTGAGCTGCGAAGCGAGGTTGGACGCCGAGTTGAGGAAAGTCTGCCGCGCCGCCGGATCGTCAGGCGTCGTGGCGACCGACTGCAATGTCGTCTCCAGCGACGTGATCGAAGCCGCGACCGAGGTGTTGCTGTCCGGCGTGCCGAACATGCCGTCGACCCGGCCGAGGAAGTCCGAATAGACGTTCAGCTTCTGGGTCGAGGCCGTTTCCGTGCGAAGCTGCTGCTGCAGGAATGAGTCGACATTCCGCGTGGCGCCCAGAACCGAAACGCCGATGCTGCCGCCGGCGGCGACCTGATTGTCGAGCAGCAAAGTCTTGCGCGTATAGCCCGGCGTACCCGCATTCGCGATATTGCGCGAAACGAGGTCGATACCGGCCTGGGCGGCGTTGAGTCCGCTGAGAGCGCTGCCGACTGCGGAATAAAGGGCCATGTGACTTCAGACCTGCGTGAACCGGAGCCTTACCTGATTACCGCTTCATGTTCAGTGTTTCCTGGATCAGCTGATCCGAGGTGGTGATGATGCGGGTGCCGGCGGTATAGGCCTGCTGCGCGATGATGAGCTTCGAGAACTCGTCGGCGAGGTCGACGTTCGACGCCTCGAGCGACTGCGCGACGATTTCGCCGGTGCCGCCGAGGATCGGAGCGCCGGAGTCCTGCGTCTCGGCATAGGCGGTGCCGTTCATCTTCCGGAGCGCGTCCGGATTGTTGAACTTGGCCAGCGAGACCTGGAAAATGTCGATCGTCTTGCCGTTGGTGTAGGTGCCGGTAACGCGGCCGTTTTCGGCAACGGCGACGCTGACGAGCTGGCCCGAGGCGTAGCCGTCCTGGTCGATCTTGTTGACCGACACGGTGCCGTTATTGTCCGAGAACTGCGTGATGTTGCCCGGCCCGTGATAGAGCGAAACGTCGCCGAGGCTGACGCCATTGACCGTCAGGTTCGAGATCGTCGTCGAAACGACGGCGGGCGAAAGCTGGCCCGACGAGTCGAATTTGTAGGCCTGGCCGACATCGGTCCACTTCGCACTGGTGCCCGTGGCGCTGTCGTCGGACTTGTAGAAGAGATGCCACGTGTCCCCGGTCGCCGTGCCGCCGTCGCCGGCCGCATTTTCGGTTTTGACCCAGCGCAGCTGCACGTTGACCGGATTGCCCTGCCCGTCATAGCCGGTGATGGCGCCGCCCGAGACCGAGCGGTCGAGGAAGGCCTGTTCGTCCTGGGCCTGCACGACGCCGTCGCCGACGCCGGCGCCGGCGGGATCGTTGTGGAAGGTCGTGGCCGCCGTCTTTTCCGCGGCCGTTTCCAGCAACTCGCTGCCCGCCGAATTGAACAGCGCGCTCGCATGTGCCGTCTGCGGATAGGACGGCAGGTTGGCGGTGTAGGTGATCGACGTTGTCTGCTTCGCCGTCAGGAAGCCGTTATTGACCTGAATGACGCTGGGTGTGCTGCCGACCGGGTTGTTGGTCGTCGGATCGATGGCCAGACCCTGCAGATAATACCCGCCGCCGTTGACGAGGTATCCGTTCTTGTCCATCTGGAAATCGCCGCGCCGCGTGTAGTAGTTCACGTCCTGGAACACGGGATTGTTGTCCGACGTCGCGACGCGCTGCGAGACGATGAAGAAGCCTTCGCCGTTGATCGCCATGTTGGTCGAAACCTGGGAAGCATCGACCGAGCCCTGCACCGTGTTGGTGAAGCTCGGCTTGGCAACCACGGCGCCGGGCTGGTGGAAGTTTTCCGAAGAGGCGGTCACGATGTCGTAAAAGCTCGCATCGGTCCGCTTGAAGCCCGTCGTCTGGCTGTTCGCGATATTGTCCGAGATATATCCGAGCGCGCTCGACTGCGCGCGGATGCCGGTAATCGCGGTGGTCATCGACCCAAAGAAACTCATGGTCTTGTCTCCATGCCGGTGGTGCCAGGGGGCACATCTGTTCGGGCCTTAGGGAGCAAAGAGCGGGCCAGCATAAAATGCGATATATTTCAACGACTTAGGTTTACGTTAAGGCCTTGTTAAGGGACATTTCCGCCTTTTCCCGGCAGGAATTGCCGCCCCCCTGCTCGCCGGCGCACCGGCGGCCCGCCGCCTTTTTCTTGAAGCTCCAGTGGGGAGGCCCTAGTTTCGGACCAAATCAGCCATTGCTGTGCGGGGCCGGGAAGCGCCTCGCCACGCCTTTAAAAAGAAAGCCGTATCCATGAAGTTCGAAGGCACAAAGAATTACGTCGCGACCGACGATCTGCGCGTTGCCGTCAACGCGGCGATCACGCTGCAGCGTCCGCTGCTCATCAAGGGCGAGCCGGGCACCGGCAAGACCGTCCTGGCCGAGGAAGTGGCCAAGGCTCTGGACGCCGAGCTGATCACCTGGAACATCAAGTCGACGACCAAGGCGCATCAGGGCCTTTATGAATATGACGCGGTGACCCGCCTGCGCGACAGCCAGCTCGGCGACGCGCGCGTGAAGGACATCCGCAACTACATCGCCAAGGGCAAGCTCTGGGAGTCCTTCGAGCGCGACAAGCGGCCCGTTCTCCTCATCGACGAAATCGACAAGGCAGACATTGAGTTCCCGAACGACCTTCTGCAGGAACTCGACCGCATGGAGTTCTACGTTTACGAGACGAATGAGACGATCAAGGCGCGCGTCCGCCCCATCGTCATCATCACCTCGAACAACGAGAAGGAACTGCCGGACGCCTTCCTGCGCCGCTGCTTCTTCCACTACATCAAGTTCCCCGACGAAGACACGATGCGCGCCATCATCGACGTCCACTTCCAGGGCCTGAAGGGCAAGCTCGTTCAGGAAGCCCTGAACATCTTCTACGAAATCCGCGAAGTGCCGGGCCTGAAGAAAAAGCCGTCGACCTCGGAACTTCTCGACTGGCTGAAGCTTTTGCTTTCGGAGGACATCTCGCCGGAAACCCTGCGCGAGAAAGACCCGACCAAGCTGATCCCGCCGCTCCACGGCGCGCTGTTGAAGAACGAGCAGGACGTCCACCTCTTCGAGCGCCTGGCCTTCCTCGCCCGCCGCGAACGGAACTGATCTTCAGCCGAAAGAGACGCGCCCATGTTCGTCCACTTCTTCCATGAACTGAAAAAGGCCAACGTCCCCGTGTCGCTCAGGGAATACCTGATGCTGATGGAGGCGATGGAGTCCGACGTCATCGAGCGCAAGGTGGAGGACTTCTATTTCCTCTCCCGCGCCTCGCTGGTGAAGGATGAGCGCAACCTCGACAAGTTCGATCAGGTCTTCGGCCATGTCTTCAAGGGGCTCGACCTGACGACCGATGGCCATGAGACACAGCTTCCCGAGGAATGGCTGAGGGCGCTGACCGAAAAATTCCTGACCGAAGAGGAAAAAGCCGAGATCGAAAAGCTCGGCGGCTGGGAAAAGATCATGGAGACGCTGCAGAAGCGTCTGGAAGAACAGAAAAAGCGCCACGAAGGCGGCAACAAGATGATCGGCACCGCGGGCACCTCGCCTTTCGGCGCCAACGGCTACAATCCCGAGGGCGTGCGCATCGGCCAGAAGGAAGGCCGCCACGGCAAGGCCGTCAAGGTCTGGGACAAGCGCGAATACAAGAACCTCGACGACTCGGTCGAGCTCGGCACGCGCAACATCAAGGTGGCGCTCAGGCGCCTGCGCAAGTTCGCCCGCGAAGGCATGCCGACCGAACTCGATCTCGACGACACGATCAAGTCGACCGCCCATCACGGCTATCTCGACATCAAGATGGTGCCGGAGCGCCGCAACAAGGTGAACCTGCTGGTCTTCTTCGACATCGGCGGCTCGATGGACAGCCACATCAAGCTCTGCGAGGAGCTTTTTTCGGCAGCCCGCACCGAATTCAAGAACATGGAATATTTCTACTTCCACAATTGCCTCTATGAAGGCGTGTGGAAGGACAACCGCCGCCGTCACAACGAAAAGATGTCGACCTGGGACGTGCTGCACAAGTTCCCGGCCGACTACAAGGTTGTCTTCGTCGGCGACGCGACGATGAGCCCATATGAGATCACCTATGCCGGCGGCTCGGTCGAACACTGGAACGAGGAACCGGGCGCACTCTGGCTCGAACGCGTTTCACAGATTTACGAAAGCGCCGTCTGGCTGAACCCCGTGTCCGAGCGGCATTGGGAATACACGCCCTCGCTCCAGATCATCAAGCAGATCATCGGCGATCGCATGTATCCGCTGACGCTTGAAGGCCTCGACAAGGCGATGCGGGAACTCAGCCGCTAACGTCTTTCGTCGCGGGCAATCTTGCCATCGACGAGATAGACGTTCCGCGGCGTCGAACGGGCAAAACTTTCCTCATGCGTGACGGCGATGACCGTCCGCCCCTGCTCGCTCACCAGCCGCGCGAAAATCTCCTGCACGATCTGGCTGTTTTTGGTGTCGAGATTGCCGGTCGGTTCGTCGGCGAGAATGAGCGCCGGATCGTTCGCAAGTGCGCGGGCGATGGCGGCCCGCTGCCGCTGACCGCCGGAAAGCTGATCCGGACGCTTCTTCATCTGGCTCGCCATATCGAGATCGTCGAGAAGCCCCGCCGCCCTGCTTTCTATTTCCGGATGCGAGAGTTCGCCGAGACGCCGCATCGGCAGCATCACGTTCTCCATCACCGAGAACTCCGGCAGCAGGAAATGGAACTGGAATACGAAACCGATTTTCTTCAAGCGAAGCGCGGCAAGCGCATCCGCATCCAGTCCCGACGTGTGCTCGCCGTCGATGAGAACCTCGCCCGACGTCGGCACGTCGAGCAATCCCAACAGATAAAGGAGCGACGATTTACCGGAGCCGGACGGCCCCGTCACGCTCAGGAACTCGCCTTTCTCGACAGTCAGGTCGATGTCGCGAACAAGAGTGACCGGAACCTCGGCCGGCAGGATGCGGGTGACGTCGCATGCTTGAAGAAGCGGATGCGCCTCGCTCATGCCGCGCCCCTGATGATCTCGACAGGCCGAACCTTTGCCGCCTTTCGCGCCGGATACCAGGCCGCGCCGACCGCCGAGACGACCGAGAAAAATCCGCCAATGGCAAACTGCGTGAAGCTGTAATCGAGCACGAAGCCCTGCCGGTCGGTCATGCCGGGCACCGTGAACTTGATCGACGCGAGAATCTGCAGCAACGCCAGGCCGACGGTCCAGCCGAGCAGCATGCCGAGAACGCCGACAAGCACCCCCTGGATCAGAAAGATGCGCTGGATGTCGGCGCTGCGAAATCCCATCGACATGAGGATCGCGATGTCGCGCCGCTTCTCGAGCACCACGGTCGAGATGATGTTGAAGATGCCGAACGACGCGACGACCATGATCGCGCCGACGATCGAATAGGTGATGGCGTTTCTGATGACGAAGAGCCCGAGAATGTCGCGATTGACCTCTTGCCAGGAATCCGACCGGTAGACCCAGCGGCCTTCCAGCTGGGCGGCGACCGTCTCGGCCGTATTGGGATCCGGCAGGCGAATGCGTATCTGATTGGCGATGAAAGGCTTGTCGAGCAGCACCTGGGCGTTTTTCAAAAGCACGTAGACCTGCCCCTCATCCAGCAGCAGGTTGCCCATATAGAAAATGCCCACCACCTTCATCGGCTTGACGAGCCCCGTCGGCGAAATGACGGTGGCAAGGTCGTCCAGTTGAAGCCCCAGACGGGTCGCCATGCCTCGTCCGATAACGATGCCGTCGGCGGTCGTGCGCAGCCGCGTCAGGCTGCCTTCCTTCATGTCGGTTTCAACCTTCGTGAGCTGTCTCTCCTTCTCGGGGTCGATGCCGGCAATGGAGGCGCTCACATCCTTGTTGGCATATCGCACGATGACCTGCCCGGTGAGCGCCGCTTCCGCTATGACGCCGGGCTTTTGCGACAGCTCTTCGACCTTGGCCCCGTAGTTCTTGATGCCGCGCAGATATTCCCGCGGCTTCGTGTGCGAGAGCGCGACCGCGCCGTCGGGAAAAACCGAAAAGACCGGCTGCTGCGCCGGATTGCGGAACTCGTCCTTGATCGTGATGTGCGGCGCGTTGTTGACCAGTCGGTCGACGAAGTCCTTCTCCGAACCGCTCATGATGCTCGACGTGGCGACGAAAAATCCGACGCCGAGCGCCACGCCGAGAACCGAGACGAGCGTCTGCCGCCGCCGGTTGGTGAGCTGCGCCATCGCGATGTCGATGCCGACGCGCCAGAACATGGGCTTACGACCCGGAAGCGGCGCGGACCCTCGCGCCTTCCGTGAGGCTCGCCGGAGGATCGACGATCACGACGGCATCGTCGGAAAGCCCGGACCGGACTTCCGCCTTGTCCTGACCGACCGTGCCAATGTCGATTTTCTGCCGGCGCGCCCGGCCTTCGACAACGGTCCACACCGTTCCGCCCGAAAGCGCCGAAACCGGCACCAGCAGCGCCTTGTCGTCCCGCCGCACGACGATGTTGATCTCGGTCGTCATGCCGGAACGCAAGGGCGTATCGGCCGGCAGCGCGATATGCACGCGGTATGTGCGGGCGACGGAATCCCCGTAAGGCGTAATCTCGCTGACCGCGCCCGAAAGAGCCTGACCGGGGAAGGCATCGGCCCGGATCAACGTGTCCTGACCGACCTTTACCTTCGGAATGTCTTCCTCATCGACGGCTGCATCGATCTGAAGCGCCGACGGATCGCCGACAATGAAGAGCGTCTGCTGCGGCTGCACCATGTCGCCGACCTTGATCTGCTGCTCGGAACGAAGGATGACACCGGACAAGGGCGCCCGGACGAAATGGTCGTCGAGCCGTGCCTTGGCCGCATCGAGCGCGCTCTGTGCGGCGTTGAGATCGCTCTCGGCCTGATCGAGCGCCGCAACGCTGATGTCGCGCGTGCGGCGAAGCTTTCGCGCCCGTGCGGCGTCGGATTGCGCCAGCGCGAGCTTGGCCGCGAGCTGGCTGACATTGGAGGCATCTTCCGTTTCGTCGGTAACGGCGAGCACATCGCCCTTGGCAACCTGGTCGCCCTCCTTCACTCGCACCTCGGTGACGCGACCTGCCAGCTTGGAGCCCGTCTGTGCATAATGGACGGGCTCGACCGTGCCCGTCGCATAGACGGCTTCGACCGCGGGGCCGCGCACGGGCTTGACCGTTTCGATAGCCGGCGCCCGCAGGAGGAACGCCGCGCTCGCAATCGCGAGAATGCCGACACAGGCGGCGATCTGAACCCAACGATTTTTAAGAATGGCCGGCACGTGAAAAACCTCGATTGCGGTATGCCCCCTTTATATAGAGTTATGGTATCCGTGTCCGATCTGCCCGGGCGACGGCGCGGGGCACAGAGTTGCAGCAGGGGCCAGACGTCATGCGCACAAGGATCATCCGGGGCTTCGCCTGGCTCGATCTCGCAATCACGGCGCCTTTTGTCGTTCCTTACCTTGCCGAGGCCTTGATCTCTTTGATCTACCGCATTGACGCGGCGCTCGGCTACGATACTCCATTGCTGGAATTTGGCGCCCTGCAGATGATGTTCGTCAACATCATGGGTGTGCTCGGCGTCATCTGGGCGCTCGTTCGGCTGCGCGATCCGAACGAGGAGCTGGCCCGCATCGACGCCCTTGGCCGGCTCATTGTCGCCGCGCTCATCATCCATGCGATCACCTGGGGCGCAACGCCGCTGCTCTGGGCTTTCGTCGCCACCGAGCTTCTGGGCAGCCTCGCGCAATTGCGGCGGCGGACCACCGCTCAGTGAAAGTCGCGGCTCTTCGGCACGAAGCGCGCCGCGCGCAATTGCTGCTCCTCATAAAGCGCCGCCCGGCGCACCCGCGGATCGGGCCCGTCATGCGCAATGTCGCCGCGCGCAAGGTTAGCGTCGCCGATCCCGGCCACGCTTGAAATCGTCGATAACTCGTAAGTGAGGTCTTCGATCTCGTCGGCGATGACGTGAACGACGATGCCCTCTTTCTGCACCCGCCCCTTGATGCCGAACAGGCGGGACGTCAGCACGATGCGCCGGTATCGCTCGTAAGTCTTCGGCCAGATGATGATATTGGCGATGCCGGTCTCGTCCTCGAGCGTTGCGAAGATGACGCCGCTTGCCGTGCCCGGCCGCTGACGCACCAGCACAAGACCGGCGAGCCTCACCCGCGTACCCGGTTCGATGGTCTTCAGCCTGTCATGCGTGATGACGCCGCGCGCCGCGCAGCGCGTGCGCAGGAACGACATCGGATGCGCCTTCAGCGAAAGCCGGAGCGTTGCATAGTCGAGCACCACATGCTCGCCGAGCGGCATCGACGGCAGCGCCACTTCTTCCTCGCGCTGAAAACCGCCCTCCTCCAGCGCGGCGAAAAGCGGCAGCGCCGCGGGCTTCACGCCGCTCTGCCCGTCGCCATAGCCGCCAAGACCCCGCACCGCCCAGAGCGATTCCCGCCGGTCGAGCCCGAGCGAGCGAAATGCATCGGCATCGGCAAGCCGTTCCACGACGCGCGGCGCAAGTCCGGTCCTGAGCCAGAGATGCCGCACGGAATCAAAACCGCTGCCGCGCGCCTCCATGAGGACCGCCCCGGTTTCGCCCTGCACGCCCTTCACCTGCCTGATGCCGAGCCGCACGGCGCAAAGCCTCTGTCCCTCCACCTTTTCAAGCGTGCAGTCCCAATCGCTGTGATTGACGTCCACCTCGCGCACATGAACGCCATGCTCCCTGGCGTCGCGCACAAGCTGCGCCGGCGCATAAAAACCCATCGGCTGCGAATTGAGGATCGCGGCGCAGAAGACATCGGGGTAATGGCGCTTGATCCAGGCCGAGACATAGACAAGCAGCGAAAAACTCGCCGCATGGCTTTCCGGAAAGCCGTAATCGGCAAAACCCTCGATCTGCTTGAAACAGCGCTCGGCGAATTCCTGCTCATAGCCTTTTCCGACCATGCCGCCGATGAACCTGTCGCGATAATTGCCGATCGTGCCCGATTTGCGGAAGGTCGCCATAGCGCGCCGCAGCTGATCCGCCTCGCCCGGCGTAAACCCCGCCGCGACGATGGCCATTTTCATCGCCTGTTCCTGAAAGAGCGGAATGCCGAGCGTCTTTTTCAACACCGCTTCCAGTTCCGGCGACGGATAAGTGACCGACGCCGGATCGTTGCGCCGCTTGAGATAGGGATGAACCATGCCGCCCTGAATGGGCCCCGGCCTGACGATCGCCACTTCGACGACGAGATCGTAGAAATTCCGCGGGCGAAGACGCGGCAGCATCGACATCTGCGCCCGGCTTTCGACCTGGAAGACGCCGACCGAATCAGCTTCGCACAGCATGTCGTAAACGGCCGCGTCGCCCTGCGGCACGGTCGCCAGCGAAAGCCTGACCCCGTGATGCTTGTCCAGAAGATCGAAGGCGCGGCGGATGCAAGACAACATACCGAGCGCCAGCACGTCGATTTTCAGGATGCCGAGCGTGTCGAGATCGTCCTTGTCCCATTCGACGAAGGTGCGCTCGTCCATCGCCGCATTGCCGATGGGCACGACCTCCTCGAGCGGCCCCTTGGTGATGACGAAACCGCCGACATGCTGCGACAGATGGCGCGGGAAGCCGATCAGCTCACCCGCCAGTTCAAGCGCCATGTTGAGTCGCGGGTCGCCGGGATCGAGCCCCGTCCGCCGCGCATCGTCCCCGGAGACGCCGTGGTTCGACCAGCCCCAGGTTGAGCGCGCCAGCGCGTTGATGACGTCCTCGGACAGGCCGAACACCTTACCGACATCGCGGATGGCGCTGCGCGAGCGATAGGAAATGACGGTGGCGGCGATGCCGGCGCGGTCGCGGCCATATTTCTCGTAGATGTACTGGATCACTTCCTCGCGCCGCTCATGTTCGAAATCGACGTCGATGTCCGGCGGCTCGCCGCGATCCGCCGAGACAAACCGCTCGAAGAGAAGATCGACCTCCGTCGGATTGACCGACGTGATGCCGAGACAAAAACAGACGACGGAGTTCGCCGCCGATCCCCGCCCCTGGCAAAGAATGTGCCGGCTGCGCGCATAGCGCACGATGTCGTGGACGGTGAGAAAATACGGCGCGTATTTGAGTTGCTCGATCAATGCCAGCTCATGCCGGATCGTCGCTTCGATCTTCGGATCGAGGCCATGCGGAAAGTTTTCTCTGGCGCCTTCCCATGTCAGCCGCGCGAGAAGCTCCTGCGGCGTTTCATTTTCCGAGAAGTTGTCGGCCGGATATTCATATTTGAGTTCGTCGAGCGAGAACCGGCAGCGCCCCATGATCGCGGCGCTGGCGGCCAGCGCGTCCGGCGCATGGGCGAAAAGCCGCGCCATCTCCTCGCCGGTCTTCAGATGCCGCTCGGCATTGGCGTCGAGCCGGAAGCCCGCCGTCTCCAGCGTGCAATGTTCACGGATGCAGGTGAGAACATCCTGCAAGGGCTTGCGCTCAGGCGCGTGGTAGAGCACGTCGTTGGTTGCGACAAGCGGCACGCGCACCGCCTGCGCAAGGTCGCGCAGCGCAAGGAAACGCCGCCCGTCGTCGCCGTCGTAATGCGGACTGAGCGCCAGCCAGACCGAGCGCGGAAAAGCCGTCGCCAACAGTTTCAACGCTTCGGAGAACCCGGCATCTGGCGATGCGGGCGGCATGGCGATGAAGCAATGCCCCTCGCCATGCGCGAGAATGTCGGCGAGTGCCAGATGACATTCGCCCTTCTCCGCCCGCCGGTTGCCGAGCGTCAAAAGCCGCGTCAGGCGTCCGTAAGCCGCGCGCGTTTCGGGATAGGCGATGACCTCGAAACCGTCCATCGTGACCAGCCGCGCCCCGACGACAAGCCTGACGCCATGCGCCTTCGCCGCCGCATGCATGCGCACCGCGCCCGCGAGCGTATTGCGGTCGGCGACGCCAAGCCCGGCAAGCCCCAGAAGTTTTGCGGAAAGCACCAGCTCGTCGGCATGCGAGCCGCCGCGCAGGAAGCTGAAATTGGTGGTGACGGCAAGCTCGGCGAAAATCCTCTTCATCCGAACATCCCGTGCAGATACCAGCGCGGCAGGTCTTTCTCATCGCGGTTGTAAAGACCGTCGCGGTAAAGCCAGAAGCGCCGGCCTTCCACGTCTTCGACACGGTAGTAGTCGCGGGTGCGGGCCTGATCCCGCCGCCACCATTCGGGCGTGATCCGCTCCGGCCCCTCCGCGCGCGCGACGCGATAGAAGATGCGGCGCCAGCGGAAACTGCGCGGCGGCCCTTCCGGAATTTCGGCGGTCACTTCAATCGGCTCGGCGCAGGCCAGCATCCGCAAGGGCCGCCCCATGCAGCCGTCGAGCTGTTGCAACTCCGACGCCCGCCAGTCGTTCGGCGCATAGGCCTCGCCGCCCGCCATTGCCGGGCGCAGGCTGACGGCGCGTTCGGGAATGTGGCTGGCGCGCGGCACGAGACGTTTGACGCGCGCCGGTCCCAGCCTGTTGCCGAGCCGGTCGATGAGCCCATCCAGCGCCTGCGCCGGCTTCTCGTCGCGCGACAGCGTGGCCTGCATCTGCGCCATCGGATCGACGGCGAGCGCCGCAAGGCTCATCGCCTCGATGCCATAGCCCGCATCGAAATCATCGCCCGCCTGTTCGAGCTTCTCGCGGAAAAGCCGCGCGAGATGCCGCGCCTCCCGCGCCGGCGCGCTGGTGCCCGCCTGAAGCGCCGTCACCTCGCCATCGACGCGGAACAGCAGAAGCTCCAGCCGTCGCGCGCCTTTATGCTCACGCTCAAGCAGCAGACAAAGCTCTTCTGC
>DASVNC010000318.1:0-2283 GCA_036384055.1 Parvibaculum sp. | reverse complement strand
TATCGCGCGCCGAGAATTTTCCAAAGGCTCGTCGCCGTCATCACCGGCTCGCCGGAAACCGTAAAGGCCGCCGAAACGAAGACGATGGCCCGCGTCCGGTGCTCGACCTTCGCCCGGCATTCGACGACGTCGCCCCGTTTCGCTTCACCGAGATGGCTCGTCTGCAGGCTAAGCGTGACGCAGGGCTTGCCGCCTGCGTCGCGCCAGGCCGCGCCGCCCATGAAAGCGTCGGCGAAGGTCATCATCATGCCTTCATGCACGCTGCCGTCCTCGCGCACATGGCGTTCGTCGGCGCGGAACGCCGCGACGCGCGCGCCGTCGGCCTCGATCCGTTCAAAGAGCGGTCCCACATGCGCCTCGAAAGGATCGAAAAGCTCGATCGGTGCAAAACCCGCCGGCGCCGCCGCCTCGACCGGCGAGCGCAACGCCATGCGCGGCGGCTTGGTGGCGTCCCGCGCCTCGGTCATTTGCCGTCCGCCGATTTGATCGCGTAGACGCCGGTCGCGGTCATCAGCACCCGGCTGCCCACCTTGAGGTCGCCGGAGATGAAAAGCACCGTCCGCGTCGCCCGCGTGACATGGGCGCGTCCCTCGACGCGCTCGCCCGCCGCGCCCGCGCTGACGAAATCGCAATTGATCGACAGAGGCCGGGTGTCGGCGCCCGCCTCGGCGGCGGTCGCGGCATCGCGCGCGACTTCGCCGAGCACGATGGAAGCAAGGCTCATCATCATCCCGCCATGCAGCCGTTCGTCGCTGTTCAGATGCTGCGGCGCGATGTCGAAAATGAAAACCTCGCCGCCCCGGAACACCGGCCCGGCAAAGCCGCCAAAGCCCTGCGTCTGAACGGGAATGAAGCCTTTGGGCGCAATCGGTTGGGTCATGGGGCACTCGGTGTCAGGAGAGGAACGCGCCCTGTCTACCGTCCAAGTGTCTGGCGGGAAAGAGCCAAAAAGTCCGGCGGCCCTTCGGCGTCCATTCCTGTTCAGGGGGATCGCCGGTGCTGCACAGAAGACGCTGCGGCAGATGGGAGATTCCTCTTTCCGAAGCCGCTCTCCGGCGTCTATGGTGCGCCCAACCTGGCCGGACGGGCTCAGAACAACGCCTTGGAATGCCCGCTTTCGGCCAAAAAACGCAATCGTCCCGGAGGACTTCCATGTCGAGAGAAGCAGTCATCGTGTCCACCGCCCGTACCGGCCTCGCCAAATCGGGCCGCGGCGGCTTCAACATGACCCACGGCGCCGCTATGGGCGGCCATGCCGTCCAGCACGCGATCGCCCGCGCCAAGATCGACCCGAGCGAAGTCGAGGACGTCGTCATGGGCTGCGGCAGCCCCGAAGGCGCCACCGGCATGAACACCGGCCGTCTCGCCGCCATCTGGGCCGGCTGCCCGGTCACGACGTCGGGCTTCACGATCAGCCGCTTCTGCTCCTCGGGCCTCAACTCCATCGCCGTCGCGGCGGGCCGCGTCGTCAACGAAGGCGTGCCGATCACGGTCGGCGCCGGCGTCGAGTCCATCTCGCTCGTCTCGATGGGCGGCCTCAATACCAACCACATCACCGAAGAGAAGCTGCTCGAAACCTATCCGGCGCTCTGGATGCCGATGATCGAGACCGCCGACATCGTCGCCAAGCGTTACAACGTCGCCCGCGACTATCAGGACGAATACTCGCTCCGCTCGCAGCAGCGCACCGCGGCCGCGCAGGCCGCCGGCAAGTTCAAGGACGAAATCGTCCCGATGAAGACCAAGATGAAGACGGTCAACAAGGAGACGAAGGAAGAGATGATCGTCGACTACACGGTCGACCGCGACGAGTGCAACCGTCCGGACACGACGCTTGAGGGCCTCTCCTCGCTGAAGCCCGTGCGCGGCGAAGGCAACTTCGTCACCGCCGGCAACGCCTCGCAGCTTTCCGACGGCGCCGCCGCCGTCGTCATCATGGAAGCCAAGGAAGCGTCCAAGCGCGGCCTCTCGCCGCTCGGCATTTTCCGCGGCTTCGCGGTTGCCGGCTGCGAGCCCGACGAAATGGGCATCGGCCCGGTCTTCGCCGTGCCGCGCCTGCTCGAACGTCATGGCCTGAAGGTTCAGGACATCGACCTCTGGGAGCTCAACGAAGCCTTCGCCAGCCAGTGCCTCTACAGCCGCGACCGTCTCGGCATCGACCCCGAGAAGTACAACGTCAACGGCGGCTCGATCTCGATCGGCCATCCCTTCGGCATGACCGGCGCGCGCTGCACCGGCCACATCCTGCTCGAAGCCCAGCGCCGCAAGGCTGCCGGCCAGAAG
>DASVNC010000317.1:0-2716 GCA_036384055.1 Parvibaculum sp. | reverse complement strand
CCCAAGGGGAGAGGTAGAAAAAAGGGGGCCCCGGCCGCTCGGGGGGAAAACGGCCGGGGCGGTGCGCGACACCGTCGATCAGATCGTCGGCTTCACGCTTGCACGCGACAGAACGGCGAGCGCCGAAACCGGCGTGCCGTTGGTATGCGTGCCGGTCAGCACCAGCGAGATGCGGCTGTAGCGCGCATTGCCGACATAGCCGATGCGATATTCCTTCTGCGCCTTGGCGGCCGCGTCGATGGTGGCGAAGATGCCGGTCGCGCCGACCGGCCCTCCGTTCACCGCCTTGGCATCGGTGACGGGCGACCAGTTGGTGCCGTCCTCCGAGGATTCGAGTTTCACGTCCGTTTTCAACGTGCCGGAAAGCGTGTCGCCCGACGCGCCGAAGAGGACGATGTGTTCGACCGCCTCGAAGCCCTGGCGGTCGACCGGCGCGCCGGTGCGGGCTGCCGTCGTCGTGGCGGGATCGAGCGTCTGCGCGGTCTTGATGCTGTGATGCAGGTCTTTCATGGGTGCCCTCCTCAGGCCGTTCCGAATTTCAGCAGCTTCAGCGCCTCGAAGTTCTGCACGCCGCCGCCCACGCGCTTGGTCGTGTAGAAAAGCACATAGGGTTTCGACGAGTAGGGATCGCGCAGCACGCGCACGCCGATGCGGTCGACGATCAGATAGCCGCGCTTGAAATCGCCGAAGGCGAGCGCGGTGGCGTCGGATGCAATCGACGGCATGTCTTCCGATTCCGTCACCGGATAGTTCAGAAGCGTCGGCGGCGCGCCGGCGGCGAGGCCCGGCTGCCAGAGGTAGTTGCCCTCGGCATCCTTGAACTTGCGGATCACCGACTGCGTCGCCCGGTTCATCACGAAGCGCGCATTGCCGCGATAGCCGGCCTTCACCGAATAGATGAGGTCGATCAGAATGTCCGACGCATTGGCCGAGGGAAAGGCGCCCGCATTGCCGGTGACCAAATAGCCGAGCTTGCCCCAGCTCCAGCTGGCATTCGCAACCTTGGTGTAGGAGAGAAAACCGCGCGGGCGGCGGATGCCGTCGCCGTTGACGAAGGCGGCGCCCTCCTGCTCGGCAAAGGCCGTCTGCACTTCTTCGGCCAGCCACTGGTCGATGTTGATCGCGGCATCGTCGAGCAGCGTCGATGTCGCGGCCGGCATGGCATAAAGCTCCATCGCCGGAAATTCGAGTTCGGACAGCTGCGGCGCCGCCGTTTCCGTGCGCGCTTCGGTCTCGCCGACCCAGCCCGCCGCCGCGCCCTGCGTGGTGAAAGGCTTCTTGTAGCTCGCACCGCTGATCTGGCGGATGCCGGCGATGGCGCGGATCGGCGAAGCCTCGGAGACGATGCGGTCGATCATCCGTTCCGTTTCGACCGGCACCAGATAGCCGCCGTCCGGATCGGACTGCGCGGAGAGCGCCTTGGCTTCGAGCGTGCGCAGCTCATGCGCCTCGCCCTTCCGGACATAGAGGTCGAAGGCGCGCTTGTGTTCGCGCCGCGCCGGATCGAGCTTTGTCCGTGCCTCGCCGCTGATTTCGGGCCGCGCCATCGCCAGCGCCAGCTCGTCCACCGTCTTCTTCTGCCGGTCGAGCGCGCGGTTGATGCGCTCCACCTTGTCCTCCGTCACCGGATCGGCGACGAGCTTTTTCTCGATCTCGTCCAGGCGCTCGTCATTGGCTTCCTTGAAGCTCTCGAACGCGCCCAGAAATTCGTCCAGCGCGTCGCGCACCTCGCGCGAGGCGGGGCGGGTTTCCGCGCTCTTCTGCTCAAGCGTCCTCAGCGACGCCCCGATGCGCGGGACGCCTTCATGCATTGCACTCATGTGCTCTCCTTCAGTGTTTGAAAACCTGCGAGGCCACGCGGATCGCCCGCGCCACGCTCGCATTCGTCTCTCGCATCGTCTTGACGGCGCTGATGCGCGCCGCGGGCAGCATCGGGAAAGTGACGACGGAAATTTCCCAGAGATCGACTTCGATAAGTTTCCTCAAGCCCGTCTTCGCGTCGGACCGCGCCTTGACGACGTGGTAGCCGATCGACAACCCGTCGATGGCGCCGGCGCGCATCAGGCTCAAGACCTCGCGCGACCGGCCGACATCGGGAAGCAGTTTCCCTTCGACGCGCAGGCCCCGGATGTCCTCCTTCAGCTTGAGCCAGACGCCGATCACTTCATTGGCGTCGTGCTGGTAAAGCATCTTGATGCCGCGCGGCCCCCTGTTCGCAAGCGAGGCCCGGAACGCGCCCGGCATCACCACATCGCGCCCCAGATCCTCCGCGCCGAAGAGCGAGGCATAACCCTCGAAACTCCCGTCCTCGCGCAAGCTCTTCACATCAAACCGCGTCGCCTTGCGCTCGCATGTCCTGCGCTCGTTCACGTGTCCTCCGTCTACAAATAAAAATGGCGCCCACTGGGGCGCCTTCTTTCTAGCCCTCTCCCTCTGGGAGAGAGTTGGGTGAGGGCCTTCCTATCTCCGCCCCGCCACCACCCGATCCAGCTTCTCCTCGATCCGCGCCAGCGAAGCGCGCATCGCGTTCGACTGTTCTTCCAGCCGCGCGGTGCGTTCCACCACTTCGTCGGTGCGGGCGGAGCGGGCTTCGAGCGTGTCGAGGCGTTCAGCCGCCGCGCCCGACCAGGTCAGCGCCGCGCCGGTCTGCAACAGGATGGTGACGACCAGCGCCACCGGAATGTGGCGGTCGAGTTTCCAGCCTGCGTTGTCGCCG
>DASVNC010000316.1:0-10133 GCA_036384055.1 Parvibaculum sp. | reverse complement strand
GATCTCGTGCGCATCCTCGACGCGATCCATCCGGAGGACCGCGAGAACGTCGAGCAGTGGTTCACTGCCGAAGCCGCGGAAGACCGTGCAGGCGACGAATGCCGTTTCCGCATTCAGCGTGCCGACGACGAAATCCGCCATCTTCATGGCCGGCGCACCGTTGTGCCGGCGGAACGCGGCATTCGCATCGCGGGCACGGTTCTCGACATCAGCGAATATATTGCGGCCGAACGCAGTCTCGGCGATCAGGCGTCTCTTTACCGCGGCATGTTCGAACATGCGATCTGGGGCATCTTCCAGACGACGGCCGACGGCTATTATCTCGCCGCCAATGCAGCGTTGGCGCGCATCTATGGCTATGACTCGCCCGGCGCCATGCTCGCTGCGCTGACCGATATCGGCCGCCAGCTTTACGTCGATCCGACGCGGCGCGACGAATTCATCCGGCTCATGAAGCGCGACGGCGTCGTATCGAGCTTTGAATCACAGGTCTATCGCGCCGACGGCATCATCATCTGGATTTCGGAAAGCTGCCGCGAAGTGCGTTCGGGCACTGGCGATCTTCTTTATTATGAAGGCACGGTCGAGGACATCACCGTCCGCAAGCAGGCGGAGCGGGACCTGCATTTGGCGAAGGAACAGGCCGAAGCGGCGAGCCGCGCCAAATCGGCCTTTCTCGCGAATATGAGCCATGAGCTCAGGACGCCGCTCAACGCCATTCTCGGCTTCTCGGAAATCCTGCGCGACCAGCTTCTCGGGCCGCTCGGCGACGAGCGTTACCGCGAATATGCGGGCGACATTCACGGCAGCGGCAAGCATCTTCTCGAAGTCATCAACGACATTCTCGACCTGACCAAGATCGAAGCGGGCCGTCTCGACCTCGACGAGCAGCCGGTCGACGTCGAAGGCATTCTCGCCGCTTGCGAACACTTCGTCGCCGATAGCGCGCGGCGCGCCAAGATCGCGCTCCGTATTGCAAGGCCGGAAAGCGAGATTTGCCTCTCCGCCGATCCGATGCGTCTGAAGCAGATCCTTCTCAACCTCTTGTCGAACGCGATCAAGTTCACGCCAAAAGGCGAAGTTGCCCTGACGACCGGGCGGACGCCGGATGGCGGCTTCTACTTCAGGGTCGCCGACACCGGCATCGGCATGAGCGCCGGCGACATTGCCAAGGCGCTGCTTCCCTTCCAGCAGGTCGACACCTCGCTTGCCCGCCGCTACGAGGGCACGGGGCTCGGTCTGACGCTCACGAAGTCGCTCGCCGAACTGCATGGCGGCACCTTGAGCCTGGTGAGCGTGCCCGGCAGCGGCACCACGGCCACCGTCGTCCTGCCGAGCTGGCGGATCGACGATGTCGATCGGCTCGCCATCTGCGGCTGAACCTCTGAAACCGCGAAGCCGAAAGAAAAGATCAGGCTGCCTCACTTGACGGCGGTCTGCCTAGAATCTAGCCATGTTTTCGGGGCAAGATTGCTTTTAGGCAGGTTTTTGAGTTGCCGCTGGCTGGCATCGCTCTTGCTGCTACTATGTTTTGACGGCGCCGCAGAGTGCCGCCCATAACAGGAGTTGCGATGCAGGGGGCCATCTTCGACGAAATGGGCCTCGGTGGTGAGGACGTTCGGCGCGCCTATCGGGGTTTGCGCGAATGGCTGAACGAAACGCCGCCTGAAATTCTGTCCCTGAGGCGTGAAGAGGCCGAAACCTTCTTCCGCCGCATAGGCATCACCTTCGCGGTCTATGGCGAGGGCGGCGATCCTGAGCGCATCATTCCCTTCGATATCATTCCGCGCATTCTGGAAGCGGCGGAGTGGAGGCAGATTTCCGCGGGCCTCATCCAGCGGGTCCGCGCGCTCAATGCCTTTATCGGCGACATTTACGGCGCGCAGGAAATCATGCGCGCCGGCGTCATGCCGGCCGACCATATTCTGCTGAACGAAACCTACCGGCATCAGATGCAGGGCTTGCAGGTGCCCGCCGGGGTCTACACGCATATTTCGGGCATCGACATGGTGCGCGTCGGTCCGGATGAGTTCTATGTGCTCGAAGACAATGTGCGCACGCCGTCCGGCGTCTCCTATATGCTCGAGAACCGCGAGATCACGATGCGGCTCTTTCCCGATCTCTTCTCGCGCCACAATGTCGCGCCGGTCGACCATTATTGCGACGAGCTGTTGCGTACGCTCTCGTCGGTGACGCCGCGCAACTGCGACAGCGATCCGACCGTCGTGCTGCTGACGCCGGGCATCTACAACAGCGCCTATTACGAGCACTCATTTCTTGCCGACCAGATGGGCGTCGAGCTGGTCGAGGGCCCCGATCTCTATGTCAAGGACGACATCGTCTATATGCGCACGACCGAAGGGCCGAAGCGCGTCGATGTCATCTATCGCCGTGTCGACGACGATTTCCTCGACCCGCTGGCCTTTCGCGCGGACTCGGCGCTCGGCGTCGCCGGACTGATGAGCGCCTATCGCGAGGGGAATGTGAATCTCGCCAATGCGGTCGGCGCCGGCATCGCCGACGACAAATCGACCTATACCTATGTGCCGAAGATGGTCGAGTTCTATCTCGGTGAAAAGCCGATCCTGAAGAACGTGCCGACATTCCGCTGCAGCGAGGCAGACGACTACGCCTATGTGATGGAACGGCTGGACGAACTCGTGGTCAAGGAGACGCATGGCTCCGGCGGTTACGGCATGCTGGTCGGACCGAAGTCGACCAAGGCCGAGCGCGAGGTGTTTGCGGCGCTCATCAAAGCCTCGCCCGAAAAATACATCGCCCAGCCGACGCTGGCGCTTTCGACCTGCCCGACCTTCGTCGACGAAGGCATCGCGCCGCGCCATGTCGATCTCCGGCCCTTCGTTCTGGCGGGAGCGCAGATCCGCGTCGTGCCCGGCGGGCTCACCCGCGTCGCGCTGCGCGAGGGATCGCTTGTGGTCAATTCCAGCCAGGGCGGCGGCACCAAGGATACCTGGGTACTCAACGACTAGATGTTCAACGACTGAAAGTTCGAGTCACAATAAAGAATGCTGAGCCGCACCGCCGACAGCCTCTACTGGATAGCTCGTTACATGGAACGGGCAGAGAACCTCGCCCGTATTCTCAAGGTGACCGACAGGCTTTCGCTGATGCCGTCGAGCGGTGAGAGCGCCGGCAGCGAATGGCATTCGACCATCGTCGTTTCCGATTGCGAGGAGGGGTTCTACGCGAAGTACAACGACGCGACGCCCGAGCACGTCATCTCCTATCTTGCGTTCGACACAGACAATCCCTCCAGCATCCGCAGCTGCATCGAGACGGCGCGCGCCAACGCGCGCGCGGTGCGCACGGCGCTGACGACCGAACAGTGGGAAAGCCTCAATACCACCTGGCTCGATCTCGCGAGCTGGAAGGAAAGCCGCGTGCGCGGCAGCGGGCTTCACCGGTTTCTCGACTGGGTGCGCGACCGTTCGCTGCTCTTTCACGGCGGCACGGTGGCAACCATGCTGCGGCGCGACAGCTTCCATTTCATGCAGCTCGGCACCTTCATCGAGCGCGGCGACAACACGGCGCGCATTCTCGACGTGAAATATCATGTGCTCCTGCCCGAGCACGCCGAGGTCGGCGGCGGCATCGACTATTACCAATGGGCGTCCATCCTGCGCGCGGTCTCGGGCTATCGCAGCTACCACGTTCTTTACAAGGAAGGCATCAGGCCCTGGCTCATCGCCGAGTTCCTGATCATGCGCGAGCAGATGCCGCGTTCGCTCATCAGCTCGACAGCGCGCATCAAGGAGTGCCTTGACGACCTTGGCGAGGAATACGGTCAACGGCATGAGTGCCATCGCATGGCCGGGCAATATTATTCGCAGCTTCGTTTCGGCAAGGTCAGCGACGTTTTCCATCAGGGTCTGCATGAGTTTCTCACTCAGTATATCGAGCAGAACAACAAGCTCGGCACCGAGATCAGCCGGGCCTATCTGATGTAGGCGGCACATGCGCATTCTCATCCAGCATGAATCGATCTACCGCTATGCGGAGCCCGCCTCCTATTCGATCCAGGCGCTGCATCTGCGCCCGCTCGACACGGCGGGGCAGAAGGTTCTGAACTGGCATATTCAGGTTCCGCAGGGCGCTTCCCTGAAGGAGTCGCGCGACGTCTACGGTAATGCGGTGCAGATGCTCTATATCGAGCGGCAGCACAGCGAGGTGCCGATCTACGCCACGGGCGAAGTCGCGACAGTGGATACGAGCGGTGTCGCTTACGCATCGCAGGAGCGGTTTGCGCCGCGATTCTATTTGCGCGAAACCCGGCTCACGCAGCCGGACGAGGCGATCGCCGAACTGGCCGCGGCGGCGCAGGCCGCTTCCGACGGCACCGACCTCGATCTCGCCCATCAATTGATGAACAGGGTGCGCGACGCGGTCGATTACCGGATCGGCAAGACCGATGCCGAGACTGTGGCGGCGGATGCGCTGGCGGCCGGGTCCGGCGTCTGCCAGGACCATGCGCATATCTTCCTTGCGGCCGCCCGGCTCACTGGCATGCCGGCTCGCTATGTCAGCGGCTATCTGTGCAGCGGCGGCGAGGTCGAGCACGATGCGGGCCATGCCTGGGCCGAGGCTTATATAGACAAGCTCGGCTGGGTCGGCTTCGACATCGCCAACCGTATCTGTCAGACCGACGCCTATGTCCGCGTCGCCTCGGGCCTCGATTATCTCGAAGCCGCGCCCATTCGGGGGTTGCGGCGCGGCGGCGGGCAGGAAACACTGGAAGTGCGCCTGAAAGTGGGCGAGGGCGCCTCGCAACAATAACCCTGAACAATAACGCCCGAGATCAGGACAAGAGCCAGGACTCTTCATTTCGATGACTTACTGTGTTGCGCTTCGCCTTCGGGGCGGTCTCGTTATGCTTGCCGACACGCGCACCAATGCCGGCGTCGACAATATCTCGACCTTCCGCAAGCTCACCGTGCTTGAGCACCCCGGCGACCGCGTCATCGGCATCATGACGGCGGGCAACCTCGCGCTGTCGCAGGCGGTGGTCAATCTGGTGACCGAGCAGGGGTTGTCGCTGAAAGACGGCGAACCGAGGGAAACGCTGCATACCGTGCCGAGCATGGTTCGCGCCGCGCAGTTGATGGGGCAGGCAGTGCGCGAGGTTTACCGCATCGACGGACCGTCGCTGGAGGCGCAGGCGGGCGACTTCAACGTCTCCGTATTGCTCGGCGGCCAGATCGGCAGCGGCAAGCTGCGGCTTTTCCAGATTTATTCGGCCGGAAACTACATAGAGGCGACCGAAGACACGCCCTACCTCCAGATCGGCGAACACAAATACGGCAAGCCGATCATTGACCGCGCCGCGACCTACGACACCGATGTTGGCGATGCGCTGAAGCTGGCGCTGATCTCGATGGATTCGACCATGCGCTCGAATCTTTCGGTCGGCATGCCGATCGACCTTCTCGTCTATCGCCGCGATGCGCTGAAAATCGGTCTCGCCAAACGCATCAAGGACGATGACAGCTATTTTCGCGGTCTCCGCCAGTCGTGGTCCGACGCGCTCACACGCGCCTATCAGACGATTCCCGGACCGGAATGGCCGTTCTGAAGGCAGCGCGCCTCGTCTTGCGCTCATTCCGTAGGCAGCCGCGTAAAAATTAGGCCAAGTTCCTGAACGGTCGCTCGCGCTTTCGCTGCATATGCGCGCGTTTCAGCGCTTTCAGCTTTGGCCCGTGCCTTGCAATTCATGTTTTCGGCAGCGGCTAGGGTTCCGGCTTTCCTCGACATTGGAGAGTGCTGGTCCGAGAGCCGCACCCTGATCGGTGAACAGCGGTCAGGTACACGGCGGGACAAAAGCCCGGGAGACGGACGTAATGCAAGGGATTGGCATTACACGCCGCCTCGTCATGCCAATCCTCCGACTTGGACAACCACAAACGGTCCGGAGGACATATCTATGAAAACCGCTTCGAGATTGGCAATTGCCGCGCTGACGCTCACGGCGCTCATCGCAAGTTCGGTCGCGCCCGCCGAGGCCGCGCCCAAAAAAGATTTCAAGATCGCCTGGTCGATCTATGTCGGCTGGATGCCCTGGGGTTGGGCGCAGGATAACGGCATCGTCAAAAAATGGGCTGACAAATACGGCATCAAGATCGATGTCGTGCAGTTCAACGACTACATCGAGTCCATCAACCAGTATACCGCCGGCTCTTTCGACGGCGTGACATCGACCAACATGGACACGCTCGCCATCCCCTCGGTCGGCGGCGTCGATACCACCGCCGTCATCGTCGGCGATTATTCCAACGGCAACGACGCGCTGATCCTGAAGGACAAGACCTCGCTCGCCGACGTCAAAGGCCAGAAGATCAATCTCGTCCAGTTCTCCGTCTCCCACTACCTTCTCGACCGCGCGCTCGAATCCGGCGGGATGACCGAGAAAGATGTTTCGGTCGTCAACACGTCGGATGCCGACATGGTCGCCGCGTGGAAGACGCCGCAGGTTACCTCGGTGGTCACCTGGAACCCGATCGTTCAGACCATCATGGCTGACAAGAGCGCGCATGAGGTTTTCGACTCTTCCAAAATTCCCGGCGAAATCCAGGATCTGATGGTCGTCAACACACAGACGCTGAAGGATAATCCGGCGCTCGGCAAGGCGCTGGTCGGCATCTGGTACGAGACGCTGAAGATCATGGAAAGCGATACGGCGGAGGGCAAGGCCGCGCGCACCGCTATGGCGACGGCGTCCGGCGCCGATCTCGCCGGCTTCGAGGACCAGCTGAAGACGACCATGTTGTTCTCGACGCCGAAGAGCGCCGTCGCCTTCACCGATGGTGACCTCGCTCCCATCATGGACAAGGTGCGGAAGTTTCTTTTCGACCACGGCCTTCTCGGCGACGGGGCTAAATCGGCTGACGTCGTGGGCATCCAGCTCGCCGACGGAAAGATTCTCGGCGACAAGAAAAAGGTCAAGTTCCGCTTCGACGACACCTACATGAAGCTCGCCGCCGACGGAAAGCTTTGAGACCTCTCGAACGGCCTCTCGAAGAACGGGTAACGTCATGCGTCGTTTCATCAACCGGTATCCGGATGCGCTCAGCAGGCTGTTGCTTGCGGCGCTTCCCTTCCTGCTGGTGTTTCTCGCCTATGCAATCGCCTCCGAGGCGCGTCTTGCGGTCAATCCCGACGACAAGATTCTCCCCGGCTGGGCGACCATCGAAGCGGCGATCCAGCGCATGGCGTTCCTGCCCGATCTTCGGACCGGCGACTACCTGCTTCTCACGGACACGACGGCGAGCCTCGAACGGCTCGCCGTCGGCGTCACCATCGCCACCGTCATCGGCGGCGTCATCGGCATTCTTCAGGGGCTCATCCCGTTCTTTCGCGCCATGTTGATGAACTTCACCAGCGTCGTCGCGATGATCCCGCCGCTCGCGGTGCTGCCGATCCTCTTCATCGCTTTCGGTCTCGGCGAGGCATCGAAGATTGTCCTCATCGTCGTCGGAATTGTGCCCTACATCATCCGCGATCTGGCGATGCGCACGGAAGAAATTCCGCATGAGGAAATCATCAAGGCGCAAACGCTCGGCGCCTCGACATGGCAGATCGTTCTCAGGATCGTCGTGCCGCAAATGATGCCGCGGCTCATCGATTCCGTCCGCCTCTCGCTTGGCGCCGCCTGGCTCTATCTCATCGCGGCGGAGGCCATCGCGGCGGAGTCTGGCCTCGGTTACCGCATCTTCCTGATGCGCCGCTACCTGGCGATGGACGTGATCCTGCCTTACGTCGTCTGGATCACCTTCCTCGCCTTCTCGCTCGATTTCATTCTGCGCATCTTCCAGCGGGTTGTATTCCGCTGGATGTATCGCGGCCAAAACTGAGGTCGTGGCTTCATGACGATAGTAACGGTTGAAAACGTCTGGAAGAATTACGGGAACCAGACGGTGCTTGAAAAAATCTCGTTCGAGACCGCGCCGAAATCCTTCATCTCCCTTGTCGGTCCGTCCGGTTGCGGCAAGTCGACCTTTTTGAAGATGTTGCTCGGCGATGAAGCGCCGACCCGGGGCCGCATCCTGATCGATGGCGTGCCTTTGGTCGCCGAACCATCGCCCGACCGCGGCGTCGTGTTCCAGAAATACTCCGTCTTTCCGCATCTGACGGCGCTGCAGAACGTCCTGCTCGGGCTTGAGCTCGGCGCCGCGCCGCGCATCGGGCGGTTGTTCGGGCGCAAGCGCCGCGAGGCGCGGGACGTCTCGCGCGAGATGCTTCGCTGCGTCGGCCTCGAAGCGGCGGAAGATAAATACCCTGCCGAACTTTCCGGCGGGATGCAGCAGCGCCTCGCCATCGCCCAGGCGCTCGTCAAGAAGCCGAAGCTCCTCCTTCTCGACGAGCCTTTCGGCGCGCTCGATCCGGGCATCCGCGCCGGCGTCCACGACATTCTGCTCTCGCTCTGGCACGAGACGGGCATGACGGTGTTCATGGTTACGCATGATCTGTCCGAAGCCTTCAAGCTCGGCACGCGCGTCATTGCCTTCGACCGCAGGCGCACGCGCCCGGAAGAGATGAAAGCTTTCGGTGCGACCGTGACCTTCGATCTGCCCGTGGTGCGAGCGTCGAACCCGCAACCTCCGGCTGACGCTGGTCTGTTGCAGGCTGCAACGCCGAAGACCGCCGCCGCGCGCTAGGCGGCAAGACAAGGCCCGCCGGGACGACCCGGCCGGGGCATCCGCGCCACGGATTTCATGTGGTATTGCCCGGACGACCGGGCGCAGGATGACAGGAGAACGGGATGACGAAAGCATCTCAGGAGATCAAAGCCGACGATCCCTACGCCGCGCAACGGGCGCGCTACGCAGAACTCTATACGCGCGGCAAAGCGAGCCGGCGCGATTTCAGCGAAGCCCAGGGCAATCCGAAGGACATTCAGGACGATCTCGTTCGCTGGCGCGAGACGCTGCCGGGAGGGTGGGGCGTATCGCGGCTGATTCCACGCGGCCAGACGCTTCGTATCGTCAATGCTGAGGCGACGCCCGGCGTTTCGGTTCTTCTCTATCGCGCCGCCGATCCGACCGAGCGCCTCAACATGGGCGACACGGTGAAGATCCAGTGGAGCGCGAAGCTTCACAAGGGCAAGCTTCTCTATTCCGACATGGGCCGCGTGCTCGCCTCGATCACGGACGACACCAGCGGGCGGCACGATGCGCTGGCCGGCGGCTCTACCGCGTTCAGCAATGCGGCGAAGTATGGCGATGCGGCGCTGCGCAACACGCGCGACAACTTTATTCTGCTTGCCTCGAAGCATGGCCTTGCCAAGGCCGACATTCCGCCATGCGTCACCTTCTTTGCGCCGGTCGCTGTCGATGCGGCGGGCCGCTTCGCCTGGACGACACCCGGCGCGGGCGCCGGCGATTATGTCGATCTGCGCGCCGAGATGGACCTTCTCGCCTTCATATCGAACTGTCCGCACCCGCTGGCGCCGGGAGACTACGCGCCCAAACCGGTGGATCTTCTCGTCTGGCAGTCGGCGCCGCCGGGCATCGACGATTTCTGCGCCACCTCATGCGAGGAAGCGCGGCGCGGCTTCGACAACAACCACACTCTTCTCGATTGAACGCGGGGAAATTCATCATGCCGACCAACCGCGAACCCAATGCCGTCGATGTCGATGCCTTCATTCCGGCGCTCCAGCCCTGGTCGCATATCGTGCGCAAGGGCCAGGTGCTTCGCATTGTCGATCTCGAAGGCTGTCAGGCCGTCGATACGATCTTTTACAGCCTCGCCGACACCGACGAACGCTACAGCGCGCAGGATACCGTGCGCATGCAGGGCTCGCCCTATATCGGCGCGGGCACGCAGCTCATGTCCAATGAGGGCAACGTCATGCTGACGGTGATCGCCGATACGGTCGGCGGCCACGATACATCGGCCGGCGCCTGCAGCGCCGAAGCGAACACCGTGCGCTTCGGCCACGAGACGAAATACATGCATAGCTGCCGCGACAATTTCGTCATCGAGCTTGCCAAACATGGACTGACGAAACGCGATCTCGTCAGCAACATCAACTTCTTCATGAACGTGCCGGTTGAGCCGGACGGGACGCTCGCCATCGTCGATGGCGTCTCGAAGCCGGGGGATTATGTCGAAATGCG
>DASVNC010000315.1:0-6808 GCA_036384055.1 Parvibaculum sp. | reverse complement strand
CGAGACGACCCAACGCATGGAACGCATCTTCTCGGAAATCCGCGTCGTCGAGTCGCTCGTCAAACGGCTTGCCGAAACGCGCGAAGCACCGCCCCGGCCCGCCATCGGCGCACCGGAATGCCAGGCGAAGCTCGCCGAGGCTTTCGAGCCGCAGGCGCCGAAAGCCGTTCCCGATATTTCGACGCTCACCGACAGCGAACTTCTCGAAACGATCCGCCGCTCGCTGGAATCCAACCGCGTCGATCTCTACCTGCAGCCCATCGTCGGCCTGCCGCAGCGCAAGGTGCGCTATTACGAAGGTCTGTCGCGGCTGCGGTCGGAAGACGGCGCGCTCATCATGCCGCGCGACTACATGCGCGTCGCGGAACCCGCCGGCATGATGCCGACGGTCGATAACATTCTGCTGTTCCGCTGCATTCAGGTGGTGCGCAAGCTGGCGCAACGCAACAAGAATGCCGGCGTCTTCTGCAACATCTCGGCCTTCTCGCTGCTCGACTCGGACTTCTTTCCGCAATTCGTCGAATACATGCAGCACAATCAGGATCTCGCCCAGCATCTCATCTTCGAATTCAGCCAGATGACGGTGAACGGCATGGGGCCGATCGAGGAAGAAAGCCTCGCCGCGCTTGCCAAGCTCGGCTTCCGCTTCTCGATGGATCAGGTGACCAACCTCAAGATCAACGTGCCGCAGCTTCATGCGCGCAACTTCCGCTTTGCCAAGATTCCGGCCTCGCTGATCACCAGCGGGCTGCATGCGCAGGAACGCGCCGGGATCGACATTCAGGCGGGCGACCTGAAGGAACTTCTGCGCCGCAGCGGCATTCAGCTCATCGTCGACAAGATCGAGACGGAGCGCGAAGTCGTCGACGTGCTCGATCTCAATGTCGAGCTCGGCCAGGGCTATCTCTTCGGCGAGCCGCGGCCCGTGCGCGAGGAAGTGACGCGGCCGGTGGAGACCGCCGCGGCGGCCTGATCTCCGCATTTTCCGTTCGTCATTGCGAGGAGCAACGCGACGACGCAATCCAGTCTTCAGGCGGAAGCTGGATTGCCGTGCCCCTTCGGGGCTCGCAATGACGGTTCCCCGGGATGTTTGACAGGCGCGGCTTGAGGGTTATCTTGCCGGCCACCAGACCACTCTCCGGGAACCCGCCATGACGACCGCCCAATTGAAGACCGTGATCGAAGCCGCTTTCGAGGCGCGTGACGGGATCAATGCGGGCACCAAAGGCGAGGTGCGCGAGGCGGTCGAGGCCGCGCTCGAGGCGCTCGACAAGGGCGAGCTGCGGGTCGCCGAGAAGTTCAACAACGAGTGGATGGTGCATCAGTGGCTGAAGAAAGCCGTGCTGCTCTCGTTCCGTCTGAACGACATGGGCCTCATTGCCGGAGGTCCGGGCGAAAGCACCAACTGGTGGGACAAGGTGCCGTCCAAGTTCGAAGGCTGGGGCGCGGCCGAATTCCGCAAGGCGGGCTTCCGCGCGGTGCCTGGCGCCATCGTCCGCCGCTCGGCCTATATCGCGCCCAACGTCGTGCTGATGCCCTCTTTCGTCAATCTCGGCGCCCGCGTCGATGAAGGCACGATGGTCGATACCTGGGTGACGGTCGGCTCCTGCGCGCAGATCGGCAAGCACTGTCATCTTTCGGGCGGCGTCGGCATCGGCGGCGTGCTCGAACCCTTGCAGGCGAACCCGGTTGTCATCGAGGACAATTGCTTCATCGGCGCGCGCTCGGAAGTGGTCGAGGGCGTCATCGTCGGCGAAGGCGCGGTGCTGTCGATGGGCGTCTTCATCAGCGCCTCCACCAAGATCATCGACCGGGCGACCGGCGAGGTGCATATCGGCAAGGTGCCGCCTTATTCCGTCGTCGTGCCGGGCTCGCTGCCGGGCAAGGCCAATCCGGACGGCTCGCCCTCGCCCAGCCTTTATTGCTGTGTGATCGTGAAAACGGTGGACGCGCAGACCCGCGCCAAAACGGCAATCAACGAGCTGCTCAGAGACTGACCGGCGCCCTTGCGCCTTGTGCTGCAATCACAGGAGAACGGATATGGCCGCCTATATCATCTTTACCCGCGACAAAACCAAGAACCCGGCGGAAATGGAAGCTTACGCGCCGAAAGCCCGCGACTCGCTCGCCGGCCACGCGGTCACGCCGCATGTCGTTTACGGCCGTCAGGAAGTGCTGGAGGGGCCGCAGACCGAAGGCGTCGTCGTCCTGTCCTTCCCCACATTCGAGGAAGCAAAGGCCTGGTACGACAGCCCGTCCTACAAGCAAGCCCGCGAGCACCGCTTCAAGGGCGCCGATTATCGCGCCGTCATCGTCGAGGGCGTCTGAAGACCCGGCGATTTGACGGGTTTCGGGGCGCGCGGTACACGAGTTGCCCATGAGCACGCCCGCCGCCACCGCCGTTTCCGCCTACGATCCGCTTGAAATCGCGGTCGAGCTGATCCGTTGCCCGAGCGTGACGCCGAAGGACGAAGGCGCGCTCGGCGTGGTGGAGAAGTGGCTGACGCCGCTCGGTTTCCGTTGCGAGCGCATGCGCTTCAGCGACGAGGACACGCCCGACATCGACAATCTCTATGCGCGGCTCGGCACGGAAGCTCCTCATTTCTGCTTTGCCGGGCACACCGACGTGGTGCCGGCGGGCGACATGGCCTCATGGTCGGTCGATCCCTTTGCGGGCGAGATCAGGGCCGGGAAGCTTTTCGGCCGGGGCGCCGCCGACATGAAGGGGGCCATCGCCTCCTTCATCGCCGCCGCCTCGCGGCTGGTGCGGGACGGCGCCTTCAAAGGCTCGATCAGCCTCATCATCACCGGCGACGAGGAAGGCCCCGGCACCAACGGCACCAAGAAGGTTTTGAAGACGCTCGCGGCACGGGGCGAACGCATCGATCATTGTCTGGTCGGCGAGCCAACCTGCGTGAAGACGCTGGGCGACATGGTGAAGATCGGGCGGCGCGGCAGCATCAACGGCTGGCTCACCGTGCGGGGCGCGCAGGGCCACGTCGCCTATCCGCATCTCGCCGACAACCCGGTGCCGCGCCTTCTGGAAATGCTGCGCCGCCTCGACGCGCATGTGCTCGACAAGGGCAATGAAAATTTCCAGCCGTCGAATTTCGAGATCACCTCGGTCGATGTCGGCAACCAGACGACCAATGTCATTCCGGGCGCGGCGCGGGCGATGATGAACATCCGCTTCAACGACGAGCACACCGGCGCGTCGCTCGAAGGGTGGATGCGCGGCGTCTTCGATCAGGTCGTGCAGGAGATGGGCGGCGCCTACGAGTTCAAGACGCAGATCTCGGGCGAAGCCTTCATCACCAAGCCCGGCAGCTTTTCGGCGATGATCGCCAGGGCGGTAGAAGAGGTGACCGGCATCGCGCCGGAACTGTCGACCAGCGGCGGCACCTCGGACGCCCGCTTCATCCGCGCCTATGCGCCCGTCGTCGAATTCGGCTTTGCCAACGAGACCATGCACAAGATCGACGAGCATGTGCCGGCGGGCGATGTGGCCAAGCTCGCCAAAATCTACGAGGCGATCCTGCGGACTTATTTCGCCGGCGCGGCGGCGTGAGCGGCGCATCATGCTGAGCGCCGCGGAAATCCTGCATGGGCTCACCGGCGTCTGGCGCATCGTGATGCGCGACCCGGAGGCGCGGCAGCATTTCAACATTTCGCTCGACGGCTTCTACCGTTCGTTCTGGGCGCTGGCGATCTCCGTGCCCGTCGTCTTTTTCAGCACGACCTCGCTCTGGCGGCTGGCGCGCGAAATGGACCCCACCGACGACACCGATTTTGCCTCCTTCGCCGTCGTGCAGCTCGGCGGCACGGTTTTCTACTGGGCGCTCTATCTCGCGGCGATGGTTCTCGTCGCGCGGCAGCTGAAGCTCGGCGCGCATTACACCGCCTACGTCGTCACCTTCAACTGGGGCGCGCTCTTCACCTCGGTGCTTTTCGCGTTGCCGCTCTTTCTCTATTCGCTCGGCATTGCCGGCGCGCGCGGCTCGATGGTGCTGACGCTGCCGGCGCTCGGCATTCTCGCCTGGTATCGCTGGCGGATTGCGCGCGAGGTGCTGGGCGCGGCGCCATCGGCGACCGTCGCCATTCTGATCCTCGATTTCACGCTCGGCGTGATCCTCGATCAGGGCCTGGCCTGGATCATGTATTCGGGCGGCAACGGCGCGGCCTGAACGGCGTCAGTAATCTACCTTCAGAAGATAGAGCCCGTCCGGCGGCGCGACGGGGCCGCAGGCGGTGCGGTCTTTCGCCTGCAAGGCGCGTTCGAGCGTGCGCGCGCTCCAGCGGCCTTCGCCGACGAGTTTCAGCGAGCCGACGAAAGAGCGGACCTGATTGTGCAGGAAGGAGCGCGCCCGCGTCGCGATCTCGATTTCCTCGCCGTAGCGCGAGACGGAGATTTCGTCGAGCGTCTTCACCGGCGATTTCGCCTGGCATTGCAGCGAGCGGAACGTCGTGAAGTCGTGATGGCCGACCAGCACCTGCGCGGCGGCGTGCATGGCTTCGGCGTCGAGCGGCTTGTAGACGAGCCAGGCCTGGCCGCGGTCGAGCGTCAACGGCGCGCGGCGATTGACGATGCGATAGAGATAATGCCGGCGGACGGCGCCGAAGCGCGCCTCGAATTCGCCGGGCACTTCTTCGGCTTCGACGATCGAGACCGGATTGGGCCGCATATGCGCGTTCACCGCATCGCGCAGCGTGTCGCAGGCAATGGGCTCCGGCAGATCGATATGGGCGACCTGGCCCAGCGCGTGAACGCCCGCATCGGTGCGGCCGGCGGCGTTGACGCGCACGTCGAGGCCGCAGAGCCCCTTGACGCCCGCCTCCACCACATCCTGCACGGCGAGGCCGTTCCGCTGGCTCTGCCAGCCGCAAAAGGGCGCGCCGTTATATTCGATGGTGAGCTTGTAGCGGGGCATCAGGCGAGCCTCTCGCCTGTCTTGAGCGGAAAACCGCGCAGGAAATCGTCGGCCTTCATCGGGCCTTTGCCGGCGCGCTGCAACTCGGCGATCTTCAATGCGCCCTCCCCACAGGCCACGGTGACGCCGCCGTCGAGCGAGAGGATGTCGCCGGGCTTGCCGCCAGCCCCGACCGGCACGGCGCGCAGAACCTTGACGCGCGTCGTCTCGCCATTGCGCGTCACTTCAAAGAACGCGCCGGGGAAAGGCGTCAGGCCGCGGATATGGGCATCGAGCGCCTTGGCGTCGCGCGACCAGTCGATGCGGGCTTCTTCCTTTTCGATCTTGCGGGCGTAGGTGACGCCTTCTTCGGCCTGCGGCGTCGCCTTGAGGGAGCCGCGTTCGAGCGCCGCCAGCGCGCGGACCATCAGCGAGGCGCCGATGGGCGAGAGCCGGTCGTGCAGGCTGCCCGCGGTGGCGTCGGGCGCAATGGCGACATGTTCGGCGAGCAGCACCGGGCCGGTGTCGAGGCCGGCGTCCATCTGCATCACCATGACGCCGGTTTCCGCATCGCCCGCCATGATGGCGCGCTGGATGGGCGCGGCGCCGCGCCAGCGCGGCAGCAGCGAAGCATGGAGATTGAGACAGCCGAGACGCGGCGCGGCCAGCACCGGCTTCGGCAGGATGAGCCCGTAAGCAACGACGACGGCGGCATCGAGATCGAGCGCCGCGAAGGCCTGCTGCTCGTCGGCCCCTTTCAGCGAGGCGGGCGTGCGCACGGCGAGGCCGTGTTCGAGCGCGAAACGATGGACGGGCGAAGGCTGCTCGGCCATGCCGCGGCCGGCCTTGCGCGGCGGCTGGGAATAGACGGCGGCGACCTCGTGCCCGGCGGCGAGGCATTCGGCGAGGACGGGCACGGCAAAATCGGGCGTGCCCATGAACGCCAGGCGAAGGCTCACGCCGGTTCCTTTTCCTGGGACTTCTTCGCCTTGACGAGCTTCTTCAGCATCATCGAGCGCTTCAGCTTGGAGAGATGGTCGATGAAGAGCACGCCCTTCAGGTGATCCATCTCGTGCTGGATGCAGGTGGCGAGCAGGCCGTCGCAATCCTGTTCGCGGATCTCGCCCTGATAGTCGAGATAGCGGATGCGGCAGCGCGCCGGGCGCGCCACGTCCTCGTAGAATTCGGGCACGGAGAGGCAACCTTCTTCATAGGTCGCCAGTTCGTCGGACACCCAGAGCAGCTCCGGATTGACGTAATAGCGCGGCGCGGGCTCTTCGTCGTCCCGGGCAAGGTCCATGACGATGACCTGTTTGGGGACGCCGACCTGGATCGCGGCCAGTCCGATGCCGGGCGCGGCGTACATCGTCTCCAGCATGTCGTCCATAAGGCGTCGCAGCCCGTCGTCGACCCTGGCGACGGGTTTTGAGACCTCTTTCAGACGCGGGTCCGGCGCGGTGATGATGTCGAGGACGGCCATAGGCTTGAAATAAGGCTCCCGGCCCCGCCGGTCAAGCGAGGGCGGGACAGCGGCATTGACCTATAAAGGCTGTCGATATCGACCGGCGCGCCCGGAAAATCGGCCAGATGATCGTTGATTTCGCGGAGGATTTCGGAGCCCCTGCGCAGCGAGGCGCCAATCCAGAGCAGAAGCGCAATGGCGGCAAAATGAAACCACATCGGATTTCCCTCCCCGCCCGCACCAACCCGGCGCGGAACGGCACTGTCGTCGCCCTCCAGCACCCCGGAGACTAGCACCGGCGGCCGCGCCCCGCATCCGGCGGCTTATTCATGCGCCGCTCTGCCGCAGCGCCGAGCCGGGGCTTGCGGGGAATCGGCTATAGTGGGCCTTTCCAATAACGGACAGTCACTCGGCTTATGAACGATCCCCTGATTTTCGT
>DASVNC010000314.1:0-5974 GCA_036384055.1 Parvibaculum sp. | reverse complement strand
GTCGGCAAGGTTCGCCGTCAGATCGACGGTCACGGTGCGCTGCGAGAGTTTCGGCGCCGGGTGGCCGTGGTTCTGCAGCCAGACCAGTGCGTCGCGCGTCAGGTCGAGAACGCGCTGCGCCCGTGCCGATTTTCCCGGCAGCAGGCCCAGTTTCTTGCCGTCATGGATAAGCGTGGCCGCATCGGAAGGATTGTCGGTATAGACGATCTGAAAGCCGCGGATCATCGTGCGCGGCCCGACGGTCACGCGGTAGGCGACATCGAAGACGCCGCCCGGCGCTTCGGCGATGACGGGCTCGACGCTGCCATTGTAATAGGCCTCGGAGCGTAGCGCGGAGGTCAGCCGGCCGGCATCTTCATCGGCGCGGCGGCGCAGCTGGCCAAGCGTCGTCGGTGCGGGAATTTTGCCGGTGCCGAGCTGCACGACGCCGGTCAGCAAGGCACGCAATTCGTCGTTGAGCCGGGTGCCTTCGACATGAGTCTCGAAGCGAAGCCCCGACGGCGAAGAAAGCCCGGCAGCGGCGGCGGGCGATGCGGCTTCTGCGGCGGGTGCGGCGGGCAGCGCAAGTCCCGGCCCAGCGCGCGAGGGCGTGAACGTGACGAGGCTCACCAGCGATCCGAGAGCGAGCACGGCTGCAACCGCGCCGGGGTCAAGGCGCCTCAGCCGGAACATCCAGAAGGGCCGGAGCCACGCGCGCCAAATCCCCCGCAAACCTCCAGGTTCGAGGGCACGAAAAAAACCTGTTCGAAGCATGGCGAAGATCATACACAGCTATTGTCGGTTCCTCGAAGCTGACTTGACCGTTTTAATGGTAATCATTAGGCTGGGTCGATGACCTCGAAAGACACGGCAACATTGAAGCGCGGCGACACCCGGACACGTCTCATCCTTGCGGCAGAGAAGCTTTTCGGCGAGCGCGGCATTCACAGTGTGACCCTGAAGGAAATCAACGTCGCTGCCGGTCAGCGCAACGAATCGGCGCTCCACTATCACTTCGGTTCCAAGGCGGCGCTGGTCAACGCTATCATGCAGCATCGCGTCAAGGTGATTGACGCGCACCGGATCGCCGCCATAGAGGCGCTGCTGCAACAGGGGCGCGAACGCGAATTGCGGCCGCTGCTGCAGGCGTCCTTCCAGCCGATGATCGAGCTTCTGGGCAGCGAGGACGGTGTGCGTTTCGTTCGCTTTCTGGCCCAGGTGCTGAACGATCCGGATTTCGATCTGCCGAGCATCGCGCTCAGCAGCGGCTTTGAAGGCATCAAGAGCTCCAACGCGCTCATCGTCGCGGCGCTTGGCGACCTGCCGCCCGAGATCGCCGTTCAGCGCCAGCGTTTCATCGTCGAAATGGCGGTGAGCTCGCTCGCTATCTGGACGCGTCACCACGACGCCGTCGCCGAAACGGCGGCACGCGAACTTTTCTCGGCCAACCTCTTCGATTCGATCGTCGGCTTTATGACCGCGCCGGTATCGTCCGAAACGCTTGAGGCGCTGAAGAAGACTGCGAAGAAGAAAGACCGCAAGTAGGGGCTCTTCTCTATTTCGCCAGAAAAGCCTCGATGATCGCCAGAAATTCGTCGAGCTTGTCGTGGTGTACCCAGTGGCCCGCGCCCTCGACGGCGGCGACTTCCGCATTCTTGAAATGTTTGGCGCGGCCGTCGGCGACGGGGTCGCTCGCCCAGCTTTCGGTGCCGCGAACAAGCAAAGTCGGACAGGCGATGCGCGACCAGAGGAGTGCCGTCGTCTTCTCGTCGAAGCCGCCGGGCGAAAAGGCGCGCACATAGTTGTCGAACTTCCAGCTATAGGTCCCATCCTCGTTCTGGTTGACGCCGTGAACGGTGAGATGTCGTGCGCGTTCCGGCGACAGATGCGGGTTCTCGCCCTGCATGCGCTTGTACGCCTCTTCGATGGAGGCATAGCGGCGCGGCAGCCGGGCGGACAATTGGCGCAGCTCGTCGATCCATTTCCGCACGCGGTTATCCGGCGTGTCTGTCAGCCGTTCGGCGATCATTTTCGGGCTCGGCCCCAGCCCTTCGATGACGACGAGTTTCTTGACGGTTTCCGGATAGAGGCCCGCATAGCGCAGCGAAATCGATCCGCCCATCGAATGCGCGATGATGGTGAGCGGTGCCAGCTTCTTCTGGTGAATAAGCTGTGCGATGTCGTAGATATAGTCGTTGAACTCATAGGTGCCGCCGACCATCCACTGGCTATCGCCATGTCCGCGCAGATCGGGTGCGATGATGTGGTAGCGGTCGCGCAGCGCCGCGGCCACCCAGTCCCAGTTGCGGCAATGGTCGCGTCCGCCATGCACCAGCAGCAGCGGCGGCGCGCTTTCGTTGCCCCAATCGACGTAATGAAGCCTCAGGCGCTGCGAGAAATAGATTTGCGACGACGGGCCGATGGATTCTGACATGGGAGACTTGCGTTGGGGGGCGGGTTGGACCGCGAGTCTAACGCAAGCCTCGCGCCGGAACTAGCTGTCTCGCCTCAGCCTTTCGACTTGGCGAAGCTGGAGAGCCTTTCTTCCGTATTGGTCGGACCCCGGAACAGAAGCCTGCCATAGGCAGCGGGCAGCAGCCGCTGGATGATGTCGAGAATCTTCGCATCTATGCCGATCAGGATGCGCGGTTTGTTCTTCTTGATGCCGTTGACGATGGTTGCCGCCGCCTGGTCGGGCGTTGTCCGCGCCAGCCGGTCGAAGCCCGATGCCGCTTCCTCGCGCACCGTCGTCTGTACGTTTTGCAGGAAGCGCGCATTGCGCATGATGTTGGTCTTGATGCCGCCCGGATGGACACAGGAAACCTTGATCGCCGAGCCGCGCATTTCGTGGCGCAGCGCCTCGGTGAACCCGCGGATCGCAAACTTCGCCGAATTATAGGCGGCCTGCGACGGCACGGAGAAAAGCCCGAAAACGCTGGACACATTGACGATGTGGCCGCCGCCTTTCCTCTGCAATTGCGGCAGGAAGGCCTTTGAGCCGTAGACCATGCCCCAGAAGTCGATGTTCATCACCAACTCGAAGTCTTCATACGGCATGTCCGCAACATCGGCGACCAGTGCGATGCCCGCATTGTTGACGACGATGTCGGCGCCGCCGAACTGGGCTTCGATGTCTTGCGCGAAGGCATAGACGGCTTCACGCGACGAGACGTCGAGAAGGTAGGTCTGCGCTTCGCCGCCCGCCGCGCTGATCCGCGCCGCCGTCTCGGCAAGGCCCGCCCGGTCGACGTCGGAGATGGCAAGCCGGGCGCCTTCCCGCGCCAGCGCGATCGCCGTCGCCCGTCCGATGCCGCTCGCGGCGCCTGTCACCACGGCAACCTTGCCCCTGATGTCCGTCATGCCCGTCCTCTGTTCGCCCCACAGGCCCGATCCGGGCATAAACTATGACAAATCGACGGATTGTCACCTGATATTGGACCCGACGAAGTTCATCGGATTGTCATCGCGGAGAGCGGGCCCAAATGTTAACACGATGGCATGAGTTGGGATTTCGGCGCATGAGCGATTCGCGCCGTCCCTGGAGAACCGCAAACGAAGATGGCGTCGAGCGATAGCGATACCAGCGTGATCAGGGAACGCGCCCGCGGCCTAGCCGGGCGGTGGAGCGGCGGACGCATTTTTATCGTTGCCGCCGCCGCCGTCTTTGTCCTGCTTTTCATGACCGGCGCGCTTCACTTCTGGCCGGCGGTTTTCGCCTTCATCGTGCTTGCCTGCGTCGTCTTTTTGCGCGGTATGCTGAGCGGCGAAGCGAACGGGCTGAAGCTCGCGCCGGCCATTGTGCCCGCAACCGCGGTATCGGCCCTGGCGACGGGCGCCGGACGCACCATCCTGAATGAGTTGCCGGACCCGTTAGTCGTTCTGGACGGCAACGGCCGCGTGCTTTTTGTGAACCGTGCCGCCGAAACGCTGACCGGGCCTTCGCCGCTCGGCAAGCACGTCGCCGCCGTGCTGCGCAGCGCGCCGCTGATTACCGCGATCGACGAAATCCTGAAGGGCGCCGCTGCGCGCACGGTCGAATGGAGCCTGCCGGTTCCGATAGAACGGCATTACAATGCCTTCATCACTCCCATTGAGACGGAGACGGCGCCTGTCGCGGGAGCCCCGGCGAGCGGTTCGGCCCGTCGCCGTGCGCGCGCCGTGCTGTTGATCCTGCGCGATGTGACGGAGGCCCGCCGCGTCGAAGCCATGCGCGTCGATTTTGTCGCCTTTGCGAGCCATGAACTGAAAACGCCGCTCGCCTCGCTGTCGGGGTTTATCGACACGCTGCGCGGCCACGCCAAGGACGATCCGAAGGCGCGCGACCGTTTCCTCGAAATCATGGCCGAGCAGGCCGGGCGCATGCGCCGTCTGATCGAGGATCTGCTGTCCTTGTCGCGCATCGAGTTGCGTGAGCATGTGCGCCCGGACAGCGTCGTCGATCTCTTCGCCGTTGCCAATGACATCGCCGACGGGTTGACGCCGCTTGCCGAACAGAACGGCGTCGAGATTGCCGTCTCGGCGCCCGCCAACCTGCCCCGCGTCCGCGGCGACCGCGAGGAACTGGGCCAGGTCGTTCAGAACCTCGCCGACAATGCGCTGCGCTACGGCAAGGCCGGCAAGCGCGTCGAGATCACGCTGACGCCGGACAGCCGGGCGGGACGGGCGATGGTGCGCCTGAGCGTGCGCGACTATGGCGAGGGGATTTCGCGCGAGCATCTGCCGCGGCTGACCGAGCGTTTCTACCGTGTCGACGCCGCCGCCAGCCGCGCCAAGGGCGGCACCGGCCTCGGCCTCGCCATCGTCAAGCATATCGTCAACCGCCATCAGGGCACGCTGACCATCGACAGCGAACTGGGCCAGGGTTCGACCTTCTCGATCCTTATCCCCGTGGCTGACGAAGCCCGCCAGACCGCTGGACAGGCTTGAAAAAGCGCCGGATTCGGCCACTGTCGTAAAACCGACAACTAACGGTCGTAAACATTTTGCGGCCCGGCACTAGTTTCCCGCCAGCTTGGTATACTGAAGGCCGAACCGGCGAAGCGAGCGAACCGGGCGAACAGGAGAGAGGCGTTGACCGACCACACAGTCAAGTCATTCCAGGAAGAACTCGACGGCATCGCCGCCAGCATCGCCCAGATGGGTGGTCTCACCGAGGCCCAGCTTGCCGGCGCCATTGAAAGCGTCTCCCGCCGCGACACCCAGCTTGCCGAACGCACCGTGCAGGACGACCGCCGGGTCGACGTTCTGGAGCAGGAAATCGAATCCCGCGCCGTCCGCGTCATCGCGCTCCGCCAGCCGATGGCGTCGGATCTCCGCGAAGCGATTTCGGCAATCAAGATTTCGTCCGACCTCGAACGCATTGGCGACCTCGCCAAGAATATCGCCAAGCGCGCCCTCGTCATTCAGGGCGACTTCGAAACGCCTGCCCGCCTGATCCAGGGCATCGCCCGTATGGGCCGTCTCGCTCAGGGCCAGCTGAAGTCGGTGCTCGACGCATTTTCCAACCGCGACGCCCAGATCGCGATGGAAGTCTGGCGCGGCGACGAGGAAATCGACGAGATGTACAACTCGGTTTTCCGCGAGTTGCTGACCTACATGATGGAAGACCCGCGCACCATCGGCGTCTGCACCCATCTTCTCTTCATCGCGAAGAACATCGAACGCATCGGCGACCACGCGACCAACATCGCCGAGACGGTGAGCTATGTCGTGACCGGCGAGCATGTCGCGAGCGATCGGCCGAAAGGCGACAAGACGAGCTCAACGGCCGTTGGCGTGTAAATGAAGGTGAACATTGAGCCATGTCGATCAGCATGCAGGAACGTGAAGCCCCCGCGGCGGTCTTCGAGCGCCGTATGAAACCGACCGTCATGATCGTCGAGGATGAGGAGGCGCTCTCGACGCTCCTCCAGTACAACCTCGACAAGGAAGGCTACAAGATCGTTGCCGCCGCCGATGGCGAAGAGGCGGCGATGATGATCCGGGAAGTGACGCC
>DASVNC010000313.1:0-7391 GCA_036384055.1 Parvibaculum sp. | reverse complement strand
GCCGGTGGCTCGATCACGGTGACGGCCGGACAGACCGCCGTCACCGTCGACAGCGACAATTCGCTCTTGAACACCGGCGCGATCAACGCCCTGCTTGCGGGCGGCATCGGCGTCGATGTAACGGCTCAGACCACGTTCGGCATCGTCAACGGCGGCACGATCAAGACCGGTACGGCTCAGGTGCTGGACTCGACAGGAGCGGTGACGACGGCCGCGATCCTCGGCGGTCCCGCTATCCAGGTTTCGCAGGACCTCGGCGCGGGCATATCCAATTCGATCTCCATAACGACGGTCGGCGCCAATGCTGTCCTGATTCAGACGGATAGCGGTACGCCCGCGACTATCACGCTCGGTGTCGTCAACAGCGGCGTTCCGGCGCAAAACTACGGCATCTACAACAACGGTTCCATCAGCTCCACGGGCGGCGGCTCGGGCGATGGCACGGCGACCGTCCTGATCGCGGGCGACGCCACGCACACGACGACGATCACCAACGGCATCAACAACGCCAGCAGTATTTCCGGCAGCGCGATCGACGCCGATGCGACAGCCATCAGCATCGGCCAGGGCGGCATTGTCGATACGATTGCGAACACGGGCAGCATCGGCGCCACGACGGCGGCCAATACCATTCCCAGCGGTCCGCCCGCTGTCGGCGGAACCGCCGTGGCGATCAACATCGACGCGCAGGGATCGCTGCCCAGCATCACAAACGCCGGCACGGCGACGATTTTTGCGACGGCGTCGGCCGCAGGCACCAATGCGACCGCGATCCTCGACCAGTCGGGCACGCTGCTGAGCGTCACCAATAACGGCACCATCGAAGCTTTCGCCGGCACAACGGCGAGCCCCGGCACGGCAGTCGCGCTCAACCTGTCTTCCGCGAGTGGCAATGAGACGGTGGCGAATAATGGCGGCGTGATCATCGGCAACATTCTGCTCGGTTCTGGTAACGACACGATTACCCAGACACTAAACAACCCGGCCATCGGCGCCATCAGCGGCACGATCGACATGGGCCTGGGCACAAACTCGTTCACGATGTCGTCGGGCTCCATGTCCGGCGCTATTCGATCGAGCGGCGGCACGGACACAATCACGCTGTCGGGCAGCTCGATCATGAATGCGACGAGCGCCGTTCCGGTGGGCACACTCGATCTTATTGTCAATGATGCGACATTCCGCGCGGCTTCGGGCGGAACCTTCAATGCAACGACGGCGGAGTTCAATGACAGCTCGACGCTTGCTGTGACTTACGATCCGACAGGCGCGGTCACCAGCGGCGAGCTCATCACCAGCGGCGCCACGACATTCAATGCGTCGGCGCTTGCGACCGCGCCGAAAGTCAGCGTTGTTTTCACTTCGTATCTGGCGGCGCCCGCGTCGATCGATCTCGTCCAGGCTTCCGGCTTTACCTATTCCGGCGTGCTGACGGGCGCGGGCGATCTGCTGATCGGCGGCGTCGGGGTCGGATACAATGCGGCCCTGGTCGATAGCGGCACCGTTCTCACCCTCGATCTGACACGCAAGACGGCGGGCGATCTCGGCTATACGGGCGCGCTCGCCGCGATCTACACGGCGGCGGCCGATCCGCTCGCCCTGGACACAACCGGCTTCGGTGCTGCGGTCGGCAATATCGGCTCGACGGGGACGCAGGCGGCAGCTCTGGCGACGCTCAAGAGCCTCTACACCCAGCTTCTGCCGGACATCAGCGGCGCGCGTGAAGAGACGGCGATCCGCGTTCAGGACATTGCCTCGGGTTTCATCAGCGACCGGCTCAATCTGCTGCGCACGGCGGATCAGGGCGTCGGCGACGGCGGCGGCGAGTATGATGGCTATCGCCACCGCGACGCGGGCTTCTGGGCGCAGGAATCGGTGTCGAACGAAGACGGCAAGGGCGGCAGCGATTCCCAGAGTTACAACGGCACGATGTATGTGTTCTCGATCGGCTATGACAAGCGCGGCGCGGACAGCGACGTGTGGGGCGCTTCGATCAACTATGCGGCGCTGACCTACAACACGCCTTTCAGCCAGAGCGACAATGTTGCGCAGAACGTCATGGGCCAGCTCTACTACTCGATGAACCAGGGTCCGCTTTTCTGGGATTCGATGGGTGGGCTTGGATGGAACAATTACGACCTCCATCGCACCGTCAATCTGAGCCCCTTTTCACGTTCGACCAGCGCAAGCTGGACCGGATATCAGGGCGGTCTTGCGAGCCAGGTCGGCTATGCGGCGATGCTCGGGCCGGTTTCGATCCGGCCGTCCGTCGGCGCCTCCTACACGATCCTCGATCAGCAGGCCTATACGGAAAAAGGCGGCGGCACGGGCGTCGATCTCGCAGTTGACTCCAACACCTTCCAGTCGCTGCGCGCCAATGCCGAAATTCGGGTCAGCACCATTCTGAGCGCCGATCCGCAATTTGTGCCGTATGTCCGCGGCGGCATCTCGCATGAGCTGCTCGATGCCAAGCCGAAGGCGGACGGCAATTTCGTCGGCGGCGGGCCGGCGTCGGCCTTCTCGATCGAAGGCGATCCGCTGAACAAGGACACGCCCTATGTCGGCATCGGGCTTTCGGCGGTTGGCGGGTTCTCTCATCTGACGATCGAGTATACAGGCATGTTCGGCGACCGCGTGACCTCGCAACAGGCCGCCGCCACGGTCTCGATGGCGTTCTGAACGCCGGCGCGGCCGAACTGACCGGACAAGGCTTAACGGCGGGGGAAACCCCGCCGTTAACTATAAGTACAGGCGAAGATTGAGCTTTTTCGCCTGCTGTCCGATATTGGGACAAGCCGTCAAGCCCCCCTGATGGCGTGATCGCGCCGTGGCCCGCCAGGCTTGCGGCCGATGCCACATGGGTGACACGGGGCCGCGCGGCGTATGCTTTTTCCGACCATCGAGTTCGGGATTTTCTTTCTGATCGTCTTCACGGTCAGCTGGAGCCTGCGCTTTACGCCCAATCCGCGGAAATGGTTTCTGGTCGGCGCGAGCTACCTTTTTTACGGCTGGTGGGACTGGCGTTTTACCGGACTGCTGTTCGGCACCACGGTGTTCAACTATCTCGGCGGGCTGGCGCTCGGCCGGACGGCGCGGCCGGGACTTCGCAAATTCATCGTCGGCGTCACTGTCGCCGTCGATCTGGGCGTGCTCGCCTTCTTCAAGTATTACGGCTTCTTCCTCACCTCGCTTGACGGCCTGCTGACGACGCTGGGGCTGCACCGCGATCTGCCGTTTCTCGAAATCATCCTGCCCATCGGCATTTCATTTTTCACCTTTCAGGGCATCTCCTACGTCGTCGATGTCTATCGCGGCCATATCCAGGCCGAGCGCTCGCTGCTCGACGTCATGCTCTTCAAGTCGTTCTTCCCGCAGCTCGTCGCGGGCCCGATCGTACGGGCGGCGGATTTCATTCCGCAGCTTCACCAGCCGGTGCGGCTGACGCGCGACCACGTCGCGGTCGGCACCGTGCTTATTCTTTCGGGCCTCGCCAAGAAGATGGTGATTGCGAACTATCTGGCGACCGAACTTGTCGATCCGGTGTTCTTCGATCCGACGGCGGTCGGCGGACCCGACCTGCTGCTTGCCATCTACGGCTATGCGGTTCAGATCTATTGCGACTTCTCGGGCTATAGCGACATCGCCATCGGCGTTGCGGCGCTGCTCGGCTACCGCTTCCGGGCGAATTTCGATCAGCCCTATCGCGCCGCAAGCCTGCAGGAATTCTGGCGGCGCTGGCACATCTCGCTGTCGACCTGGCTACGGGACTATCTCTACATCCCGCTCGGCGGAAACCGGCACGGCGAGGCGCGGCGCACGCGCAATCTTTTTCTCACCATGTTTCTCGGCGGGCTGTGGCACGGCGCGGCATGGACATTCGTTTTCTGGGGTTCCTTTCACGGCGCGATGCTCGGCGTCGAACGCTGGGCGGGGCGCAAGCTCGACGAGTTCGCGCCGCCGCATGGCGACGAGGCGGGACTTTTCACGCGGATTGGAAATTCCGCGCGGCATCTGGTGGGAGTCGTCTGGACCTTTCATCTTGTCTGCTTCGCGTGGATTTTCTTCCGCGCCGACAGCTTTCCGACCGCCTGGGATTATCTCAAGGGGCTTGCGAGCTGGCCGGGCGGCCACGACCATGTGACGCCGTTCCTTGCCGGGCTCGTCGGGCTCGGCATGATCTTCCAGTTCACGCCGCGCGATCTCGGCCGCGAGCTGGCCCTCGGCATTCGCGGGCTGCCGTCGCCGGTGCTCGGGCTCTTTCTCGGTCTCGGCATTCTGCTGATCTGGGCGGTCGCGCCCGAGGGCGTCGCGCCCTTCATCTACTTCCAGTTCTGAGGGGACAAGATGCTCGATCTCATGGAGCGGAACGACGAGGCGGAAACATCGGTCGAGACCGTGACGGTAGCGGGGCTGGAAGCCGCCGCCGAGACACGCCGCAACGTCGGACGTTTCAGCCGGGCCATGTGGGTGGCGGCCTTCATTCTGCTTCTCTTCAACAGCGGCCAGCTCGTCACGGTGGTCAACGGCTTCGGCGTCGGGCCGGTGCAGGACACGGTCGTCGCCGTGGTGGCGACCTGGAACGCGCAGATGGAAAAGACGGGTCTGGCCAAGCCCGTGCAGGAGATCCGCGACTATATGGAGCGGATGCGGGACGAAAGCTGGGCGGAATTGCAGGCGGCGACGAGGCCCAGCCACAACGAGCGGGGTGCCGCGTTGCGCGGCCCGCTCGATGAAAGCCGAAGCTAGACAGCCCGCCTCAGCGCGGAAGGGTCGTTTCGCCCATCAGGAAAAGATCGACTTCGCGCGCTGCCTGACGGCCTTCGCGGATCGCCCAGACGACCAGCGACTGACCGCGGCGCATGTCGCCGGCCGAGAAAATCTTGTCGAGGTTCGTCTTGTAGGTCGCGGTGTCGGCGGCGACGTTGCCGCGCTTGTCGAGATCGACCTCGAGTTCCTTCAACATGCCTTCATGCACGGGCGAGACGAAGCCCATTGCGAGGAGGACCAGATCGGCCTTGATCTCGAATTCGCTGCCGGGAACAGCCTGCATCTTTGCATCGAGGCGGACGCATTCGATGGCCTTGACCTTGCCGGCGTCGCCGATGATGCGCTTGGTCATCACCGCGAAGTCGCGGACGGCGCCTTCCGCCTGGCTCGAGGAGGTGCGCATCTTCAGCGGCCAGTCCGGCCATGTGACGAGCTTGTTTTCCTTCTCGGGCGGCGCGGGCATGATTTCGAGCTGCGTCACCGAAACGGCGCCCTGACGGAACGAGGTGCCGATGCAGTCGGACCCCGTGTCGCCGCCGCCGATGACGACGACATGCTTGCCGCCAGCAAGGATCGGATCGGCGTTCATCAACGGTTCGTCCGAGACGCGGCGGTTCTGCTGCGGCAGGAATTCCATCGCGAAGTGAACGCCGCGGAGGTCGCGGCCCTCGACGGGCAGATCGCGCGGATGTTCGGCGCCGCCGGTCAGCACGATGGCGTCGAATTCCATCAGCAGGGCCTTGGCCTTCTTGTTGACGCCGATATGCGTGCCGTAATGGAAGGTCGCGCCTTCGGCCTCGATCTGCTTCACGCGGCGGTCGATGGGATGCTTCTCCATCTTGAAGTCCGGAATGCCGTAGCGCAGCAGGCCGCCGGCCTTGGCGTGCTTTTCGAAAACGTGGACATCGTGTCCGGCGCGGGCGAGCTGCTGGGCGCAGGCGAGGCCCGCCGGGCCCGAGCCGATGATGGCGACTTTCTTGCCGGTCTTGCGGGTCGGGCGTTCGGGCTTCAGCCAGCCTTCCGCCCAGGCGCGGTCGACGATGGCGCATTCGATCGTCTTGATCGTCACCGGCGCTTCGGTGAGGTTCAGCGTGCAGGAGGCCTCGCAAGGGGCGGGGCAGACGCGGCCGGTGAATTCGGGGAAGTTGTTCGTCGAATGCAGGTTGCGGTTCGCCTCTTCCCAGTCGGCGCGATAGACGAGATCGTTCCAGTCGGGAATCTGATTATTGACCGGACAGCCGTTGTGGCAATAGGGAATGCCGCAATCCATGCAGCGCGCGGCCTGATCGCGCACGGCTTTCTCGTCGAGCGGAATGACGAATTCCTTGTAGTTGCGGATGCGATCGGACGCCGGCAGGTACTTGCGGTCCTGCCGGTCGATCTCGAGGAAGCCTGTAATCTTGCCCACGTTTATTCTCCCGCCACTGCGATTGCCTGAGCGGCGCTTTCCTGCCGCTTTTCCATTTCCTTCAGCGCACGCCGGTATTCGACCGGCATGACCTTGCGGAATTTGGGCAGCATGGCTTCCCAGTCGTTCAATATCGCCTGCGCGCGCGAACTGTTGGTATAGCGCGCGTGGTTTTCGATCAGCTGGCGCAGACGCTCGGCGTCGAAGCGCGTCATGTCGGACATGACATCGACGCGGCCGTGGCTTTCCAGGTCGCCGCGCTGGTGATGGAGCTTCTCCATCAATTCCAGTTCCGAGGCGACCGGCTCCAGATCGACCATCGAGAGGTTGCAGCGCTTCTCGAACATGCCGTTCTCGTCCAGCACATAGGCGATGCCGCCCGACATGCCGGCCGCGAAGTTGCGGCCCGTCTCGCCGAGAACGACGACAACGCCGCCGGTCATGTATTCGCAGCCGTGGTCGCCCGTGCCTTCGACGACCGCGATGGCGCCGGAGTTGCGCACCGCGAAGCGTTCGCCCGCGACGCCGCGGAAATAGCACTCGCCGCTGATGGCGCCGTAAAGCACCGTGTTGCCGACGATGATCGACTTTTCCGGCACGATCTTCGTATTGACCGGCGGGTAAACGATCAGACGTCCGCCCGACAGGCCCTTGCCGACATAGTCGTTGGCCTGGCCTTCAAGCTCCAGCGTCACGCCATGCGCGACCCAGGCGCCGAAGCTCTGCCCGGCGGTGCCCTTCAGCTTCACGTGGATCGTCTCGTCCGGCAGGCCGGCATGGCCGTGAGCCCGCGCGATGAGGCCCGACAGCATGGCGCCCGTCGTGCGGTCGGTGTTGCCGACTGCGGTTTCGATCTGGACCGGCTTGCCCGTCTCGATCGCATCCTTCGCCAGCTCGATCAGCTTGCGGTCGAGGACGTCATGGATCTTGTGATCCTGCTCCTCGCTCTTGAAGGTCGCGACGCCCTTGGGGGCATCGGGCTTGTGGAAGAGCTTCGAGAAGTCGAGCCCCTGCGCCTTCCAGTGCTGGACGACCTTGCGGCGGTCGAGCATCTGGATCTGGCCGATCATTTCGTTGAACGTCCGGTAGCCGAGTTGGGCCATCAGCTCGCGCACTTCCTCGGCGACGAAGAAGAAGTAGTTGATGACGTGCTCGGGCGTGCCGACGAAACGCTTGCGCAGTTCCGGGTCTTGCGTCGCGACGCCGACGGGGCAGG
>DASVNC010000312.1:0-8434 GCA_036384055.1 Parvibaculum sp. | reverse complement strand
GACGAGCCCGGCGAAGTTGGCGACAAGGCCTTTAACGCCCGCGCGATCGAGAATCGCACCGAAAGCCTTGGCCTGATCGTCGGCGCCGAAAACGGGGCTGGCGACGAGACGGCGCAGTTCGGCGCTCTCGTCGAGAAGCTGGCGGAGGCTGGCCAGATCGGCGGCGACAGCGTCGAGCGACCCTTCGCTCTCGGCGAGTTCAAAGAGCGCCGTCGCGTACCGGCCGGCCATACCTGAAACGAGATGTTCGGATGCCAATTGAGGCTCGCCTGCGTTACCGTGAAAATGGCCGCGCCGTCATCGGCGGCGCTAGGCCAAACACTTGAAATCGTTAGCTTATTTTCACCCGGGGAGGCCTGCATCAGCCCGCTGCCCCCTAGGCCGCGCGTTAGGTAACACATGGACCTTGGCAGCGCAACACGGCACCCCGGTAAATGGCGGAGATGCGGCATTTTGGGCAATTAGGCTCACAGAAAACTATAGGGGTCGATGTCGACCGAAACGCGCACCGCGTTCGGAACTTTCACCGCACCGAGCCAGGCCTGCATATAAGCCTGCACGTTGACGCCGCGTGAGGCTTTAACCAGGAAGCGAAGCCGCGTCTTGCCGCGCAGAAGCGCCAGCGGCGCGGGCGCGGGGCCAAGCACAGCGACGTTCTCGGCCCGCGGCACGGCCCGGGCGAGTTCGCGGGCCCATTTCTGGGCAAGAGCCGCGTTGCCGGAGGAAACGACGACGCCGACAAGCCGCCCGAAAGGCGGCAGCTTCACCCGTTCGCGCGCATCCGCCTCGCGCCTCAGAAAGGCGTCGCGGTCGCCCGCGACGAGCGCCCGCATGACGCTGTGCTCGGGCATGTAGGTCTGCAGGAAAACCCGGCCTGGCCGCGTCGCGCGTCCGGCCCGGCCCGCCACCTGCTGCAAAAGCTGAAACGTGCGCTCCGCCGCGCGCAAGTCGCCATTCTCCAACCCGAGATCGGCATCGACGACGCCGACAACGGTGAGCCAGGGGAAATGGTGTCCCTTGGCCACCACTTGCGTGCCGATGATGATATCGACCTCGCGCGCCTCGATGGCGCGAAAGGCCTCCGCATGAGAAAGCGGCCCGCGCAGATTATCGCTGGAAAGAACGGCGACGCGCGCCTGCGGAAAAGTCTCGGCAACCTCTTCCGCGATGCGCTCGACGCCCGGCCCGCAGGCAACGAGCGAATCTTCCGCACCGCATGACGGACAGGCCTTCGGCACCGGCGCCGTATAGCCGCAATGATGGCAGACGAGTTCGCGCCTGAAGCGATGCTCGACCAGCCACGCCGAACATTGCGGACATTCGATCCGGTGTCCGCAGGTCCGGCACAACGTCAGCGGTGCATAACCGCGCCTGTTGAGAAAGAGCATCGACTGCTCGCCCGCCGCAAGCGCCGTTGCGATTTCGCTGATGAGCCGCGGCGCGAGCCAGCGTCCGCGCTCCGGCGGCGCCTCGCGCATATCGATCGCCTCGATCGTCGGCAATTCCGCAGCGCCATGCCGCTCCGGCAATGCACCGCGAAGGTCGCGCCCCTGCTCGGCATTGACGACGGTCTCAAGCGAGGGCGTGGCCGAACTCAGCACAATCGGAAATCCGCCGAGCGAGGCGCGCACCACCGCCATGTCGCGCGCATGATAGGGAACGCCGTCTTCCTGCTTGAAGGCGGCTTCATGTTCTTCATCGACGACGATCAGCCCCAAATCAGGAAACGGCAGGAAAAGCGCCGAACGCGCGCCGACGACGACGCGGGCGCGGCCTTCCGCGACGCCACGCCAGACCCTTGTGCGCTCCTTGCTCGACAGATCCGAATGCCATTCGGCCGGCCTGACGCCGAAGCGCGCCTCGAAGCGGTCGAGAAACTGGTTGGTGAGCGCAATCTCCGGCAACAGGATCAACGCCTGTTTCCCGCGCGCCAGCGCCTCCGCCACCGCCTCGAAATAGACTTCCGTCTTGCCCGAGCCCGTGACCCCGTCGAGCAGCACGCTGGCGAAAGCACCCTCAGCGACCCGCGCGCGCAGCGCCGCCGCCGCCTTCGCCTGCTCGGGCGACAGCGCCGCCCCTTCGGCGGCGAAATCGGGTTCCGGAAACGCCGCCTCGCCCGGCAGTTCCACCGCCTCGAATGTCCCCGCCTCGATCAGGCCGCGGACAACCCCGTCCGAAACCCCGGCGGCTTCGGCGAGCTCGCGCGCGGTGCGGGCGAATTCATCCATTGCGGTTTCAACGACGCGCTGCCGCGCCGGGGTCATCCGCGCGGGTCTTTTATCCACAAGCCTGTAGGCAATGCGCATGCGCGGCGGCTCAAGCGCGCCCGGCGCACGCAATGCGAGTCTCAGCACCGATCCGCGCGGGGACAGCGTATAGGCGGCGATCCAGTCGATAAAACGCCGCGCCGCCTCGGGCATGGGCGGCACGTCCAGCACTTCCAGAAGGGGTTTCAGCTTCTTTCGATCGACCTCGCCCGTGCCCGGTCCCCAGACGACACCCAGTATTTCCTGGGCGCCGAGCGGCACAAACACATAGGCGCCCTCCTCCGCGATTAACCCCGCGGGAACCTCGTAGTCGTAAGGTGCTGGAAGCGCGAGCGGAATGAGAACGCTGACGCTCCGGGGCGAGGGGTTAACGGACATCCGGATTCAAGGCTCGCAACTGCGGGAAGATCGAATACGAAACGATAGTGTAACGCGGAATAAAGCAACCGAAACGTCGCCGCTTGCGGCGCCCCGGCAAAGGCGGCAAATGGGGACGACGAAATGCCGAGACCCGAATCGAAAGCTCGAATCGAAAGCAAGAGAAAAGAAAAGTTGCGCCGCGCTTTGAACTGAACTGTCATACGAGCCAAGCGAAGCCGATCCGGAAAAGACAAAAATCCCATGAAATTCTTCGTCGACACCGCCGACATTGCAGAGATCAAGGACCTGGCGTCGACAGGCCTCCTGGACGGCGTCACCACCAATCCTTCGCTGATCGCGAAATCGGGCCGCGACTTTGTTGAAGTCGTCACCGAGATCTGCGGCGTCGTCGCCGGTCCCGTCAGCGCCGAAGTGACGGCGCTCGATACCGAAACGATGCTGAAGGAAGGCCGCAAGCTGGCGAAGATCGCCAAGAACATCGCCGTGAAAGTGCCGCTGACATGGGACGGCCTCAAGGCCTGCAAGGTGCTGACCGGCGAAGGCACAATGGTCAACGTGACGCTCTGCTTCTCGGCCAATCAGGCGCTGCTTGCCGCCAAGGCGGGCGCGACCTTCATCTCTCCTTTTATCGGCCGCCTCGACGACATAAATCTGGACGGCATGGAACTCATTCACGAGATCCGCACCATCTACGACAATTACGAATACGCCACCGAAATTCTCGCCGCCTCCATTCGCACCGCCAACCACGTGAAGGAAGCGGCGATGGTCGGCGCCGATGTTGCCACCGTGCCGCCGGCGGTATTGCGCGGCCTTGCCGCCCATCCGCTGACCGACAAGGGGCTTGAGCAGTTTCTCGCCGACTGGAAAAAGACCGGCCAAAAAATTCTGTAATCAGAGGCACCATGAGCCAGCACAACGACCGGACGGAAGCCGAACAGATCAGGGAATCTCTGCCGAGCCTTTCGGCGGATGACGTCCGCGCCTATCTGCTCGCTCATCCCGATTTCGTGACCGACGACGCCGAGCTCATCGCCTCGCTGGCGCCCGCGCGCGATCACGGCCGCAATGTCGTCGACATGCAGCACTTCGTCATCGGCAAGCTGCAGCGTCAGGTGCGCACGCTGCGCGACATCCAGTCCGACCTCATCGAAGCCTCGTCGCTGAACAGCCTCGCCCGCGATCAGGTCCACGCTGCGACGCTCGCCATGCTGGACGCGCGCAACTTCGAGGATTTCATCGGTTATGTCACCGGGCCGGACGGGCTCGCCGCCGCGCTCGGCCTGCGCGCCGCCGCCATCTGCATCGAAGCGGCGAACGGCATCCATCCGATCGGAACCGGCAGCGTGCATGTGCTGGAAGCGGGCGGCGTCGCGCGCATGATGGGCGGCGATCTTCCCTACCGCCTCGTGCCGAACGTGCTCGGCAGCCGCGGTCTTTACGGCGACCTCGCAACCGGCGTGCAGTCGGAAGCGCTGGTGCGCCTCGATTTCTCGCGCGCCTCACCCCCCGGCCTTCTCGCCCTTGGCGGCTCGGCGCCCGAACAGTTCCACCCCGATCAGGCGGCAGACCTTCTGGAGTTCCTCGCCCGGATCGTTGAGCGCTCGGTGCGCCGTTGGCTCGATCTCCCGCCGCAGAAGTAACCGCGAAGCTGACCCCTGACGAGGCCGCGGCCTCGATCATGGCGGCGGACGATGTGCGCGCCCAATTGCGCGCCTGGTTCGGCAAACTGACGGGCGAACAGCGGGCGAGCCCCGCGACGCTGACCGCCTATCACGGCGACATTTCCCGCTTCTTCCTCTTCCTGACCGATCATCTGGGCGGCGCGCCCGATCTCGCGGCGCTTGCCAGTCTGCAGTTGCGCGACTTTCGCGCCTTCCTGACGCTGCGCCGGAACGAAGGCCTGTCGAGCCGCAGCCTCGCCCGCGCGCTGTCGAGCATCCGATCCTTTTTCCGTTTTCTCGACCGCGCGAAACTCGTCTCGAACGCGGCCTTGGGCGCGCTCCGCACACCGAAAATTCCGCACGGCATTCCAAAACCCGTCAGCGCCGCCGCCGCCCTCTCGCTGATCGACGAGGCGGAAGAGGCCTCCGCCGAACCCTGGATCGGCGCGCGCGATGCCGCGATCCTGACGCTGCTTTATGGCTGCGGCTTGCGCATCTCCGAAGCCCTGGCGCTTAACCGCAAGGACGCGCCGCTGCCCGACGTGCTGCGCATCGTCGGCAAGGGCCGCAAGGAGCGCATCGTGCCCGTGCTGCCGGTGACGCGCGCCGCCGTCGAACAATATCTGAAGCTCTGCCCCATCGGCCTTGCCCCCGGCGATCCGCTGTTCGTCGGCGCGCGCGGGAAGCGCCTCGACCAGCGTCAGGTCCGCGCCGTGCTGATCCATGCGCGCCGCCGTCTGGGGTTGGCCGAAACGGCGAGCCCCCATGCGCTGCGCCACAGTTTTGCAACCCATCTTCTGGCGGGCGGCGGCGACCTGCGCTCGATCCAGGAATTGCTGGGCCACGCCAGCCTCTCGACGACGCAGATGTATACTGAGGTCGACAGCGCCCGGCTCCTCGACATCTACGACAAGGCGCATCCGCGGGCGGGGCACTGATGACGGGTATCGTGACGGCGGTCAGCCGCAGCGCGACGCATACGATGCTGAAGCCGAATGCCGAAAACATCCATTTGCTCGCCGGCCTCGGCGTCGAAGGCGACGCGCATCAGGGCGTCACGGTGAAACATCGCTCGCGCGTCGCCCGCGATCCGAGCCAGCCGAACCTCCGTCAGGTGCATCTGATCCATGCGGAGCTTCTGGACGAGCTTGAAGCCGCGGGCTTTGCCGTGGCTGCCGGACGCATGGGCGAGAACGTGACAACGCGCGGCCTCGATCTGCTGGCTCTGCCGACGGGAACCAAACTCCATATCGGCGCGACGGCACTCGTCGAGGTGACGGGCCTGCGCAACCCTTGCACCCAGCTCGACGGCATCAAACCGGGCCTGATGGCCGCCGTCCTCGGCCGCGACGCAGACGGCAACCTGATCCGCAAGGCGGGTATCATGGGCGTGGTGCTGGCGGGAGGCGAAGTGAAACCCGGCGATCCGATCCGCGTCGAGCTTCCACCCGCGCCGCATATGGCGCTGAAGCCCGTTTGACGTCGGCCATTGCGGGAACCCACCAAGGATGCGGGCCTCTATCCTTCGAGACGGGCCGGACGGCCCTCCTCAGGATGAGGATTGAATTCAGAAATAAACCCTCATCCTGAGGAGCGGGCGAAGCCCGCGTCTCGAAGGATCGAGGCCCCCCGGGACAAGCCCGAGGACGGCAAATTCACATATGGATCGGCAGGCCCGTCACAGCGAGCGCCGCTTCCTTCACCGCTTCCGACAAGGTCGGATGCGCAAAGCACATGCGGGCGATGTCTTCCGACGAGCCGGAGAACTCCATCGCCACCACGGCTTCCTGGATCATCTCGCCCGCATTGACGCCGATGATGTGGACGCCGAGCACGCGGTCGGTCTTCTTGTCGGCGAGAATCTTGACGAAACCTTCGGTCGTCTTGTTCGCCTTGGCGCGGCCGTTCGCGGTGAACGGAAACTTGCCGGCATTGTATTCGACGCCTTCGGCCTTCAGCTGCTCTTCGGTCTTGCCGACCGACGCCACTTCCGGCGAGGTGTAGACGACGCCGGGAATGACGTCGTAATTCACATGTCCCCAATGTCCGGCGAGCTGCTCGGCCAGCGCCACGCCCTCTTCCATGCCCTTATGCGCCAGCATCGGCCCGGCGATGGCGTCGCCGATCGCATAGATGCCGTCGATATTGGTTTTGAATTTTGCATCGACTTCGACGCGGCCGCGCTTGTCGGTCTTCACGCCGACCTCGGCGAGCCCGAGTTTGTCGGTATAGGCAACACGGCCGATGGCGACCAGCACCACATCGCCGTCGAGGACTTCCGCATTGCCGCCCTTCGCCGGTTCGACGGTCACTTTCAATCCGGATTTCTGTTTCTCGACCTTCGTCACCTTCGAGCCGAGCTTGAACTCGAAGCCCTGCTTCTTGAGGATGCGGGTGAAATTCTTGACCACTTCGCCGTCCATGCCGGGAAGGATCGCATCGAGGAATTCGACCACCGTCACCTTGGCGCCGAGCCTGCTCCAGACCGACCCGAGCTCGAGCCCGATGACGCCGCCGCCGACGACGATGAGCCGCTCCGGCACTTTTTCAAGCGCCAGCGCCCCCGTCGAGGACACGATGGTCTTCTCGTCGATCTCGATGCCGGGAAGGCGCGCAACATCGGAGCCCGTGGCGATGACGATATTCTTTGTTTCGAGAACCCGGTCGCCGGCCTGCACCTTGCCGGCGGCGAGGATGCGGCCCTCGCCCTTCACCCATTCGATCTTGTTCTTCTTGAAGAGGAACTCGATGCCCTTGGTGTTGCCGGTAACGGCCTCGTCCTTGAAGGCGAGAAGCTGCTTCACATCGATTGTCGGCGTGCCGACCTGAATGCCCATGCCAGGAAAGGCGTGCGCCGCTTCGGCAAAAAGCTCCGAGGCGTGGAGCAGCGCCTTCGAGGGGATGCAGCCGACATTGAGGCAGGTGCCGCCCAGCGTCTCGTTCTTCTCGACGCAGGCGACCTTCAGCCCAAGCTGCGCCGCCTTGATCGCGCATTCATAACCGGCAGGGCCGGAGCCGATCACCACAAGGTCGAGCGCGTCAGCCATCGGTCACTCCGCAAGGTTCAGAAGGTCGGAAAAATCTCAGAGGTCGAGCAGCAGGCGCTGCGGATCTTCGAGAGACTCTTTCACGCGCACGAGGAAGGTCACCGCCTCGCGGCCATCGACGATGCGGTGGTCGTAGGACAGCGCCAGATACATCATCGGGCGGATCACGACCTGCCCGCCGACCGCCATCGGCCGGTCCTGAATCTTGTGCATGCCGAGAACGCCCGACTGCGGCGCATTGAGGATCGGCGTCGACATCAGCGAACCGTAGACGCCGCCGTTCGAGATGGTGAAGGTGCCGCCCTGCAGCTCTTCGAGCTTCAGCTGCCCGTCGCGCGCGCGCTTGCCGAAATCGTTGATCGCCTTCTCGATATCGGCGAGCGACAGATCCTGCGCATCGCGCAGCACCGGCACGATGAGCCCGCGCTCGGTCGAAACCGCGATGCCCATGTTGCAGTAATTCTTGTAGACGAGGTCGTCGCCGTCGATCTCGGCATTGACCGCCGGAATGTCGTGCAGCGCCGCGATGCAGGCCTTGACGAAGAAGCTCATGAAGCCGAGGCGCACGCCATGCTTCTTCTCGAAGACGTCCTTGTAATGATTGCGAAGCGCCATGACCGCCGTCATGTCCACCTCATTGAAGGTGGTGAGCATGGCCGCCGTGTTCTGCGCTTCCTTGAGGCGCGTCGCGATGGTCTTCCTGAGCCGTGTCATCCGCACGCGCTCTTCGCGGGCGGCATCCGACGCCGGAACGGGCGCGCGCACCTGAACGGGAGCGGCGGGTGCTGCCGGAGCTGCTGCAGGCCGCGCGGCTGCTTCCAGCGCGTCGCCCTTGGTCAGACGTCCGTCCTTGCCGGTGCCTTCGATCTTCGCGGGATCGAGATTGTTCTCTTCGACGACGCGGCGGACCGACGGCGCGAGCGCGACATCTGCCGCCTTGGCGGGCGCGGGCGCGGCGGCAGGGGCCGCTGCCGGTTTTGCGGCGGCGGGCTTCGGCGCCTCGGCCTTTTTGGGGTCTTCCTTCTTCGCAGCGGGCTTCGCGGCTGCCTTGCCGGCACCCTCGCCGATCGCGCCC
>DASVNC010000311.1:0-7774 GCA_036384055.1 Parvibaculum sp. | reverse complement strand
CCTAGCCCAAATCGTCATCCGGGGGGAGACACACGTGGATTTTCTGCACAATATGGATTGGGTGCTGCCCTTCCGCAGCGTCAACGCGACCGTCGTCGCCAACGCTTTCACATGGCTCGGCTACACGACATTTTTTCTGATCGCGCTGCCGCTCGCCTACTGGCTCTGGGACCGCGAAAAATCGACGCGGCTGACGGTGCTGATCGCCATCACCGCCGTTCTCAACGGCTGGCTGAAAGACTATTGGCAGGATCCGCGCCCCGATCCGAAATACTGGCTCGACCAGCGCGTCGCCGGTTCCTATGGCCGGCCGAGCGGCCATGCGCAGGTCGCCTTCGCAATGTGGTTCTGGCTTGCTTATGAGCTGAAACGTCCCTGGGCCTGGGTCGCCGCATTCGTCATCGTCGCCGGCGTCTGCCTCAGCCGCCTCTATCTCGGCGTCCACGATGTCGATGATGTGCTGACCGGCATCGGCCTCGGCCTTGTCGGCATCTTCATTTTCGCCTGGTCGCTGACGCCGCTGCTGGACTTCTTCCGCGCCTGGCCGTCTGTCATCCATCTGGCCGCTATCGTCGCGGCCGCCGCGATCCTGATCTTCACCTGGCCGAACGCCGAGAACCCAGCGCCGACGATCACGGTGCTCGCCCTGCTCTTCGGCTGGGTCGCGGGCGCGGCAACCGACCGCAAGCTCGCACCGGCAACACCCGTTCTGCCGGTCTGGTGGCTGCGCATCGTCATGGGCGTTGCCGGCGTCGTCCTGCTCTTCGTGCTGCGCGGCTTTCTCACGCGCGCCAGCAACAAGCTCGGCCTCGGCGAAATGGCATCCGGCTACGGCATCGCCGCGATCCTGGGCTTCTACATGACCTGCGCGGCGCCGTTCCTGTTCCGCCTGGTCGGTCTGGTGAAGTAAGGCTCAGGCCGTCTCGTTGAAAAGCTCGCGGCCGATCAGCATGCGGCGGATTTCGCTGGTGCCGGCGCCGATCTCGTAGAGCTTGGCGTCGCGCAGCAGGCGGCCCGTCGGATAGTCGTTGATGTAGCCGTTGCCGCCCAGCGCCTGAATGGCCTCGAGCGCCATCCACGTCGCCTTCTCGGCGGCATAGAGGATCGCGCCCGCGGCGTCCTTGCGCGTCGTCTGCCCGCGGTCGCAGGCTTTCGCTACTGCATAGACATAGGCGCGGCAGGCATTCATCGTCGAATACATGTCGGCGAGCTTGCCTTGCATCAGCTGGAACGTGCCGATGGGCTCGCCGAACTGCTTGCGCTCATGCACATAGGGGATGACCGCATCCATGCAGGCCTGCATGATGCCGAGCGGCCCGGCGGCAAGCACCGCGCGCTCGTAGTCGAGGCCCGACATCAGCACCCGCACGCCCTCGTTCAATGTGCCGAGCACATTTTCGGCGGGCACTTCGCAATCCTCGAAGACGAGTTCCGCCGTCGACGAGCCGCGCATCCCGAGCTTGTCGAGTTTTTGCCCGGTGCGGAATCCCTTGAAACCCTTCTCGATCAGAAACGGCGTGATGCCTTTCGGGCCGGCCGCGGCGTCGGTCTTGGCATAGACGATCAGCGTGTCGGCGTCCGGCGCATTGGTGATCCACATTTTCGTGCCGTTGAGCACGAACCTGTCTCCCCGCTTCTCGGCCTTGAGCCGCATCGAGACGACATCCGAACCGGACCCCGCTTCCGACATGGCGAGCGACCCGACATGCTCGCCCGACATCAGCCTGGGAAGATATTTGCGCTTCTGCGCCTCCGTGCCCCAGCGCCGAAGCTGATTGACGCAGAGATTGGAATGCGCGCCGTAGGAAAGACCGACGGCGGCCGAACCGCGGCTGATCTCTTCCATCGCCACGACATGCTCAAGATAGCCGAGCCCCGTGCCGCCGAATTCTTCCTCGACGGTGATGCCGAGAAGACCGAGCGCGCCGAGTTCCGGCCAGAGGTCGCGCGGAAAGATGTTCGAGGCGTCGATCTCGGCGGCGCGCGGCGCGATCTTGTCGGCGGTAAACGAGCGCACCGTGTCGCGGATCATGTCCGCGGTTTCGCCGAGGTCGAAGTCGAGAGACTGGAAATCGTTCGCGAGCATGGTGCGCCGTTCTTCTTTATTGCCCCGTCGAATAGATGTCGACGACATCGGATTCGGTGAACACCGTGTAGACACCGGCGCCGGCGCTGCCGCCGACAACGAAAAGCTTGTCCTTCGCGGCGGAGGCGACCGCCGCGTGGCGCGGCGTCGGCATCGGCGCGGCGCGGCTCCAGCTCGCGCCGTCGAGCACAAAATGGTCGGCATAGGTGCGCGGCGGTGAAATGCTCTCTCCGCCGATGACGTGAATATGCCCGTTGAGCACCGCCGCCGAGTGACCCGCACGCGGTTCCGGCAAGGCAGGCCCCACGCGCCAGACATCCTTGTCGGCGTCGAGAACATCGACGCGGCTCAGCGGATGTCCGTCATAGCCGCCGATCACATAAATCTCGTGGCCGACAACGGCGACCGCCGCATCGTTGCGCGGCGCCGGCATCGCCGCCTTGGCGATGCTCCAGACGCCTGCATGGGTGTCGAAGACGAAAACCCGCCCGGCCTGCGCGCCGCGTCCGCCGAGTGCGTAAAGATTGCCGTCGAGCGCGACGAGGCTCAGCCCCACGCGCGGCGAGGGCATCGACGGACCGCTGATCCAGACGCCGACGGTCGGGTCGAAAATCCACAAGGCGTTGCTTTCAACATCGTCCTTGCTGCCGTCGCGGCCGCTCGCCTGCGAATATCCGCCCGCGACGTAAATTTTGCCGCCGCTCTGGGCGATGCCGAACTGTTCGAGGCCAACCGGCAGCGCCGCTGCGGCGCGCCAGATATTTCCGACTGTGTCATAGATTTCAGTGAGGGAGCGCGGACCGGACGTGCCGCTGCCACCGATGACATAAAGATCGTCGTCGATCTGCACCGCGCCGGCATAGGCCCGCGCCGTCGTCATCGGCGCACCCTCGCGCCAACCCAGGGTGCCCGCCGCCGATGAAGGCGCGGCCGACACGAGCAGAAAGCCGAAGGCGAGAAAGGCCGGCAGCGCGATGAACCGGCGTGACTGACGCATGATGAACCCCGAACGAATGCCCGAACGAATGCCCGAACGAATGCCCAAACGAATGAACGTGCCGGATGGCGGCGTGGCGAGTGTGCGCGATTTGCTTCCGCGCCGCCAGCGGCGGGACGGCTGCGCAAAAGAGTAAACGGGCTCCACCCCGCAAACCGGCCCCGGGCAGGAACGCGGACATGAAAAAGCCGGTTCCGCTGCTTTCGCAAACGGAGAACCGGCTTTCCATATGTCCGTCAGGCCTGGTGCGGTCGAGAAGACTCGAACTTCCACGGGTTGCCCCGCTACCACCTCAAGGTAGTGCGTCTACCAATTCCGCCACGACCGCTCAGCCTGTCAGGACGCGCCGATGTAACAAATCCCCGGCGGCACCTCAAGCTGCAAATTTTGCGGCTTTTCGGGGCGGCTGACGGCTTCAGATGCCGTCGCCGTCGGTGTTCACCGGCAGGTGGATGCCGCACTCGTCCTTGTCGCGGCCGACCCAGCGCCCGTCGCGGTAGCTGCCGCCTTCAGGCACCTTTTCGGTGCAGGGCATGCAGCCGATGGACAGGTAGCCGTCCTTGACCAGCGGGTGGCGCGGCAGCCTGTGCGCCTCGGTATAGCTCTCAAGCTCCTCCTGGCCCCAGAAGGCCAGCGGATTGATCTTGAAGCGCGTACCGCCTGCGCTGCCCGGCTCGCCCGTGCCGCGAATCGTCTCTTCCTCGATCGGCTGCATGATGGAGCGCGCATTGGTCTGGAAGCGTTTGCGGCCGGTGATCGAGGCTGAAAAGCCCTTCAGCGCGCGCTCGAGCGGCAGCACCTTGCGCACGAAACAGCAGGCATCGGGATCGGCGTTCCACAAACCGCCATGCGGATCTTTGGCCGCCAGATCGGCGGGATGCGGGCCGACGGCGCGCACATCGGTCAGGCCGAGCTTCTCCTGAAGCCGGTCGCGGTAACGAAGCGTCTCGCCGAAAAGCTTGCCGGTATTGAGAAAGATCACCGGCGTCGTCGGATCGACTTCGGCCACCATGTGCAGAAGCACGGCGGATTCCGCGCCGAATGACGAGACCACGGCGATCTTGCCGGCGAATTCCTTTTTTATCATCGCCTCAAGCAGCGCCTCGCCGGAAAGCCCGGCATGAGCGCCGCGCAGCGCGTCGAGACGCGACGACACAACGGTCGCCGGATCCATGACCGCGGCACGGCCTTCATGGCTCTTGAGTTGAAGGACAGTCATGACAGCCAACCTTTTTCATCGACATACGCGTCGGTGTGGCGCCCGATACTCGGGATGTCCATTCCCTGGCGCCGCCAGCCTTCGCGCCGGTCCGCCAGTTCGTCGAGCCGCCCGGCCCATTCGGGGCCGAACAGCGTTTCAATGTGGCGGCGGAGCCGCCTTGCGAGGCCGGGCGATTTACCCCCGGTCGAAACCGTGAGGAGAAGATCTCCCCGCCTCACCGCCGAAGGTATGTGGAAGTCGCAAAGCGCCTTCACATCCTCGGTATTCACCAACCGGCCCGCCTTGCGCGCGGCACCCGCAAGGGCCTCCGCCTCGTCATTGCCGAGCCCGGCAATCAGCACCAGATGGGCGGCCTCCAGAGCCTCGCTGGTGGGCCTTTCGCCCTTCAGGCGGCTCCCGGCGCGCTCCTTGAGATCGCTGCCTGGCGAGGCGGAATAGACCTCGACGTGCATAAGTCCGGCCGCATCTATAAGCGCGAGGCGCTTCAGGGCGGCATCGCCGTCGCCCACCAGCACCAGCTTGAGCGCGCCTGGGTCGAGCACGATCGGAAACATCTGATCTCCTGACGGAAAACCGGCCGAAAGAATCGATCGGCGTCGCGGGTCGTCCGGCTTAATCTCCAAAGAAGTAAGCCAGTACGCCCGATAATTCAATATCAGGCCGTATTTATAGATAAATACCAAAAAATCTATGTGAAAAAAGGTAAAATCGGCGCCGCCCGGGCGCGGACCGCCGAAACGGCAGTCGGCGTCAGGCGAAGCTTTTGAGAGTGTCGGTGATCGAAACGGCGATCTTGTCGCCCTGGACGACGATTTCGCCCCGCGCAATCGGGACGTTGTTGGCCAGCAGCCAAATCTCGTCCTCGGACCGGCTGTCCAGCTCGATGACGGCGCCGCGGCCCATCTTCAAAAGCTGATGGATCGGCAGGGTTGTCCGGCCGAGCACAACGGAGATTTCGACAAAGACGTTGTTGACGGAGTTCACTTTGGTCCCCAGCTGGCATCACGCGACTTCAACATTCCTGAAAGGTCGCATGTTAGAGTTACGTCATGGTTAAAGCCGCCACCCACCCTGCCCCTGTTTTCGACACCGCCCGCGCCATGTCCGGCGTCGCCAATGGCGTCGCCAATGGCATCGAATGGCGCATTTCGGACGCCCCCGTCCCCTATGACGACGCGGTTGCCGAAATGGAGCGAAGAGTTGCCGCCATTGCCACAGGCGACGCGCCGGAACTCGTCTGGCTGCTGGAACATCCGCCGCTCTACACCGCGGGCACCAGCGCCGACGAAAAGGATTTGCTGTCCCCGGATCGGTTCCCGGTTTTCAAAACCGGGCGCGGCGGCCAGTACACCTATCACGGCCCCGGACAGCGGGTGGCTTACGTGATGCTCGACCTGAAGAAGCGCGGCCCCGACGTGCGCAGGTTCGTCGGCGATCTCGAACGCTGGCTGATCGCCACGCTGGCCCACTTCAATGTGACCGGCGAACTGCGCGAAGGCCGGGTCGGCGTATGGGTGCGAAGGCCGGATCTCGGACCCGGCCGCGAAGACAAGATCGCCGCCATCGGTGTCCGCATCCGCAAATGGGTGACGTTCCACGGCGTCAGCCTGAACGTCGATCCCGCGCTCGATCACTTCACCGGCATCGTTCCCTGCGGCATCAGCCAGTACGGCGTGACGAGCCTCGCAGACCTCGGCATCACCGCGACGATGGCCGATGTCGATGTCGCGATGCGTGCCGCCTTCAAGGATGTGTTCGGCGGAAAGTAACGGGCCTCGCCCCCTCGGGACCAGCCTTCGGCTGGCCCAAGGGCATGCTTCGAGACGCGATGCAGCCGCATCGCTCCTCAGGGTGAGGGTTCACTCTGAATAAGACCCTCACCCTGAGGAGCCGCGTAGCGGCGTCTCGAAGGGCGAGGCCCGAACTCAGATCACCGTAAACCGTACGCGCCCGGCGAGCGCCACCGCGCCGATGCCGAGCGTCACCGCGCCGAGCCAGATAAGACCGCCAAGCGCGGGCAGCGAAATTCCAAGCCACAGAATGATCGTCGCCAAGGCGACGCCCGCCAGCCGCCGCGTCGGCCCCTCTTCGCCGAGCGGCAGCCGCGCCGAGAGAATTTCGCCGACGACCAGAATGGTGGCGACAAGGCCCAGCACGATGCCGAGCGGCCAGAGCAGAAGGATGACGATGGCGAGCGGCAGGCCGACAATGGTGATGAGCGCGATGACGGCGAGGATCGGCGTTCCGACGAGCCAGACGAGACCGGCGAGCAGCGCGAAAGCCGGTTGCCCGACGGCGGCCTCATGGAGCCGCATGGCGCTTTCCGGCGCGACGAGAACAGCGATGCCCGCCAGGATGCCGAAAAAGATCGCCCCCGCCCAGGAAATGCGATAGCCGGGCGCGGCCAGATTGTCGCGCCAGCTATTCTCCACCACATGCCCGTCCTCGCGCAGCACGCTGGACTTCATCGCCCCCTTGATCTGCGCCCCCGCATCGATCTCCGCCGGACCGGCGGCGAAGTAATGCACGTCGCCGTCGATGCGCGCATCCGGCCCGAAGGCGAGATGAACGCCGTAAAAGCTGACGTCGCCTTTCACATGGCCGTTGATGAGCGCGTCCTGCGCGCGGATCGCCAGATCGCCGCCGGTGTCGCCTTCATAGGCGACGCGGCGCCCGGCAATCCAGACGTCGCCGTTGACCTGGGAATCGCGGGTGATTTCGATCGTCTCGCCAGTGACGGTGAGTGAGTCCGCAACCTTGCGGCCGATGGTGAGGTCGCGGCCGGCGAGAAAGAGCCCGTCGCCGACCCGCCACTCCACCGCACCCGGCGCCGATGCATCGGTTATCGGCGCATCGGCGAGAACCGGCCCGGCGATGCCGCAAACCGCCGCCAGAGCCACAAGTCCGAACCAGAACCCGCGCATCGCCGCCTCCGCAATCCCTCGCACCCTTGGCACAAGGCTGAGCGCGGGCGCGAGTCATGTCAACGGGGCGGCTATCTCCACGCCTTCGCCGGTGGACCCCGGCTTTCGCCGGGGTGACAAAAAACTGGTAGTCACCCCGGCGAAAGCCGGGGCCCACCTGCTACCGGTTGAGTTCGTTATACAGATCGGCCCATTCGGGATTGGCACGCTCAATTAATTCGATTTTCCAGGCGCGCTTCCATTCCTTCATGGCTTTTTCGCGTGCAATCGCGTCTCGGACATCAGCGTAAGGCTCGGCATAAATCAAACGGCGCAGGCCGTATCTTTTTGTGAACTGTGAACCAGTCCCCGCGCGATGCTCGGAGATGCGGCGCGCGATGTCGTTTGTCACGCCTATGTAGAGCGTGCCGTGCTTGCGGTTTGTGACGATGTAGACGAAATAGCTCATGCGTGCGGAGATGTCGGTGGACCCCGGCTTTCGCCGGGGTGACATTGAAAAAACTGGAAATCACATCGGCTTTCGCCGGGGTGACTACAAAATTCAC
>DASVNC010000310.1:0-7233 GCA_036384055.1 Parvibaculum sp. | reverse complement strand
GTCGTCAGCCCCTATATGGACAGAAGCCAGCGCGTCGTCGGCGTGCTCGGCGTCATCGGGCCGACGCGGCTTAACTATGCGCGGATCATTCCGATGGTGGATTACACGGCGAAACTGGTCGGCCGCCTCATCAATTGAGGCCGGTTGACAAGCGGGGGTCGAACGCGCACATGAGGCCCGAAACCGGGCTGCGCCAGACGCCTATGGAAGCAAGAATATGAGCGACGAAACGAACGGTATGAACGAGCCCGACGAAGAGATGGATGCGCGGGACGAGGCCTCCGATCAGCAGCCGGGCGAGCCCGATCCCTTTGCGGTGCTGCAGGCGCTGCAGGCCGAAAACGCCGAACTGAAAGACAAGGCGCTGCGCGCGGTCGCCGAAGCGGAAAACACCCGCCGCCGCGCCGAGCGCGAGCGTCAGGATGCGGTGCGCTATGCGGCGGCGAATTTCGCCCGCGACATGGTGCAGGTGTCGGACAATCTCCGCCGCGCCATCGCCGCGCTGAAGCCGGAAGAGCGCGAGGCGGCGCTGCCGTCGATCCGCTCGCTCATCGACGGCGTCGAGGCGACAGAGCGTCAGCTTCTCTCCACCTTCGAGCGCCACGGCATCAAGGAGATCACACCGGCGCCGGGCGACAGGTTCGACGCCAATCTGCATGAGGCGATGTTCGAGGTGCCGGGCACGGGCCAGCCCGCAGGGACCGTGGTGCAGGTGATCGAGGCCGGCTATTCGATCGGCGACCGGCTGTTGCGCGCGGCGCGGGTCGGCGTGGCCAAGGCCGACGAGGGCGCGGCGCGGACCAGCGGCGTCGATACGCAGGCCTGAGGCCGGTCCGGCGCGGGACTGGGGCTTGCCGGACGGCGCGGAGAGGTTCAGATTATCCAGGCTATAACGCCGTTATAATCTCTCGGGAGGAGAGCCATGCTGAACCTGTGGGCGGCGGCGGCCGCGTTTCTGGCCCTGCACCTCGCCATTGCCGGAAGCAAGGCGCGGGACCGCATCGCCGGCCTTGTCGGCGAGCGGGCCTTTCTCGGCCTCTTTTCGCTGGCCTCGCTTGGCGGCATCGTCTGGCTCTGCATGGCCTATAACCGCGCGGTGATGGAGCCCGACCGGCTTTATTGGGTGGCGCCCGCCTGGCTGGTGCATCTGGCGCCGCTCGTCATGATCGTCGCTTTCTTTTTCGCGGTCATCGGCCTTACGACGCCCAATCCGACGGCAGCGATGGCCGAGGGGCTGCTCGACAAGCCGGACACGATCAAGGGGATGCTCCGGATCACGCGGCATCCGTTCCTCTGGGGCGCGATGATCTGGGCGACGCTCCACATCGCGGTCAATGGCGACAAGGCGTCGATCATCTTCTTCGGAACATTTCTGGTGCTGGCCGCGCTCGGCACGCTCTCGATCGACGAGAAGCGCAAACGCAAAGTGGGCGCAAAGTGGGACCACTTCGCCGGGCTGACCTCGAACCTGCCTTTCGCGGCCATCGTCGCCGGGCGCAATCAGCTTGCCATCGGTGAAATCGGCTGGTGGCGAATCCTCGCCGCGCTCATCGCCTTCGGCGGGTTCTTCTATGGCCACCTTTGGCTTTTCGGCGTATCGCCGGTGCCGGGGTGGGTGCCTTATTGAGCGAACCCCGCGCCGTCAGGCGACGGCGCTATCGCTCGCGATTTCGTCGGGCGCAGAGGGCAGGGTGACGGTGAAGGTGGAGCCGCGGCCAGGTTCGCTTTCGACCGACACCGTTCCGCCCAGCGCGCCGACGAGCGACTTCACGATGGCAAGGCCAAGGCCGGTGCCCGGGACGCTTTTCGTTTCCTCGCTTACGACACGGCGGAAAGGCTCGAACACCTCATCGAGTTTGGCGGCGGGAATGCCGATGCCGGTGTCCTTGACGGTGAGTTCGCAGCAGCCGCCGGCGGCGCGGCCGATGGCGACCTCGACGCTGCCGCCCGAGGGCGTGAACTTGATGGCGTTGGACACGAGATTGAAGGCGATCTGGCGCACTGCCTGCTCATCGACATGAACCCAGCGGCCCTCGCCGGGGGGTGGCTCGAAGCGTAGCTGCACGCCGACGCGATCGGCATTGACCCGCAGGATGCGCACGACCTTGCCGACGACCTCGACAAGATCGACTCGCTCGATGTTGAGCGACACTTCGCCCGCTTCGAACCGGGCAAAATCAAGCAGGTGATTGATGACGCCGAGAAGATGATCGCCGCTGCTCTTGATGTCCGCTGCATATTCGCGATAGCGCGGCTGCGCGTGGGGGCCGAAGAGTTCCTGCGCGAGAATGTCGGAAAAGCCGATGATCGCGTTCAGGGGCGTGCGCAATTCATGGCTCATGGTGGCGAAGAAACGGTCGCGGGCGCGCGTCGCCTGATCGGCATGGTTCCGCGCGATTTCGGCGCGGCGCTGGGATTCGCGCGCTTCTCCGGCAATGCACTCCATTTCCTCCGAGGTTTCCTCAAGCGTGGCGATGCGGGCGCGGTTGAAGGCGTCGCGCTCGCGATAGGCCGAAAGCACGAGCAGGAGCACCAGCGAGGAGGCCTGGCAGAGCAGCAGTTCGAAAAAGGCCACAGCAAAGTTGTCGATGGTCGGATCGACATGACGCCAGGCAAGCCAGCTCAAAAAGATCGCCACCTCGATTGCGTAGACGCACCAGCCGTAGATTTGCGCCCAGCGCCGCGGACGCAACGCGACGGCGCAGATGAAAGTGACGAGAAGCCAGACGGCATTATGGAGCGCGGACCAGGGCAAGGACGAGAGGAAGAGATTATAGGCCACGCTGGAGAGCAGCAGCGGCGATTCCAGATAGAAGATCGCCAGGCCCGCAATGCGAATGAAGGTATGCGAAGGCAGCCGCCGCATGACGAAAACGATGGCGAAGAGGGGGATCATGATGAGAACCCCCGACACACTCATGAAGCGGTCGAGCGTTCCCGAGCGGCCCGCGTAGAGCAACTCAAGGACCGTGGCCGTGCTGCCGAAAATCGCCATGATGTAGAACATGGCGGCGGCGAGTGCGCGCAGTTCCGGCGTGACCCCAGAATCCCTGTCGTCCGATTGGCCGGTCATATCAGGCATCTCATATGAGCCATTCGCCACGGCCCTTCCCGAACGGAGGAAGCCTGCATTACTACCGCGCAACGGTTAAAAAACCGTGGGAGACCAATGAGGTACGGTCACACGGCGTAGCGTCAGGTTGAGGCGGCCGCCGCCTTCAATGAGTTGGGATGTACCCGGAATAATTCGGTCGACGCCGTGGAAGCGCAGACGCGACGCGCCGCCGATGGCCAGCACGTCGCCTGACGCTATTCGAAAACTTTTCGAGCCGTCGCCGCGGGCGAATCCGCCGACGCGGAAAACACAGGCATCGCCCAGCGAAATGGAAATGACGGGCGCTTCGGTCGCCGCCTCGTCGCGGTCCTGGTGGAGGCCCATCTTGGCCTTGGGCCCGCGATAGATATTGACCAGGCAGCATTCGGGCGGGGCAGGAAAGCCGGCGATTTCGTCCCAGAGCGCCAGCAGGACGTCCGGTATGGCCGGCCAGGGGGTGCCGGTTAAGGGGTGAAGAGTTTCGTAACGATATCCGCGCTCGTCGGAGACCCAGCCGAGCGGGCCGAAGTTGGTTTGCAGGATCGACCAGGGCTGGCCGGTGCGCGGCATGCGCGGACGGTAGGGCGGGGCGTCGGCCACGCCTGTACGCAACGCCCCCAGCAGCGCCTGCTGCGCCGCCTCGCCGAGGCGCCCGGGATAGAGCCGGACGCCGTCAAAGCCCGTGTCGATTGCCCGTGTCACGCCCGCCTGCTTCACGTCTGCCGCCGCCCCGGGGACCGCGCCCCGGATGCCGGAAAATTGGACCTCTCCGGTTTAAGCCCGAACGCGCCACAAGGCGAGGCGGGGGCTCCGCCTTCCCATCGGGGTTCGCGTGTACGAGCTTGATGGGCCAAGTTAAAATCCCGATTTTGGAACACCTCATCTGCGATGGAAGAAACAATGGAAATTGTATCCGGCAGGAGGGGGCTCCAATCAATTGCGGGGCCGGCGGCAGCGCAGGGGACGCCGCATCGGCGGTGCGTCGGCACAATTCGCAGACGCACCCCTGCGAATGGAACGCCGTCGATCCCGTCTGATCGAAGACCGGCTGCCGGACGCCGCGAGGCCCTCGGCGGCAACTCCGCGGGTGATGCAAGCCAATCCCACAAAACGAATCGCTGTGGCCCAATTGCCGCATGACGGCTTGCGGCCTCCGACTGCCAAACCTATATAGAGCCCAACATGTTCAACCCCTAACGGACCCCTATGGGGGCCGGATTTGGCCAGGGTGTTTTCAACGACGCCCCGAGCCGACGTGCGGGTGCCCAATGCTAAACGGGGCCCGGCCGGCCTGCCGCAGTGAAAGAGGATCTTTGAGATGGGAAAAGTAATCGGCATCGACCTTGGCACGACCAACTCGTGTGTCGCGGTCATGGAAGGCTCCACGCCGAAAGTGATCGAAAACTCCGAGGGCGGGCGCACCACGCCTTCGATCGTCGCCTTCACGCCGGATGGCGAGAGGCTGGTCGGCCAGGCGGCGAAGCGCCAGGCGGTGACCAATCCGACCAACACCTTCTTTGCGATCAAGCGGCTCATCGGCCGCGCCTATGACGACCCGACGACGCAGAAGGATAAGGGCATGGTCCCCTATTCGATCGTCCGCGGTCCGAACGGCGACGCCTGGGTCGAGGCGAACGGCGAAAAATATTCGCCGGCGCAGATTTCCGCCTTCATCCTGCAAAAGATGAAAGAAACCGCCGAAAACTATCTCGGTGAAAAAGTGACGCAGGCCGTCATCACCGTTCCGGCCTATTTCAACGACGCCCAGCGCCAGGCCACCAAGGACGCGGGCAAGATCGCCGGCCTTGAAGTGCTGCGCATCATCAACGAGCCGACGGCGGCAGCCCTTGCCTACGGCCTCGACAAGAAGAATGGCGAAATCATCTCGGTCTATGACCTTGGCGGCGGCACGTTCGATATTTCCGCACTCGAGATCGGCGACGGCGTCTTCGAAGTGAAGGCGACGAACGGCGACACCTTCCTCGGCGGCGAAGACTTCGACATGCGTCTCGTCAACTATCTGGCCGACGAGTTCAAGAAAGAGCAGGGCATCGACCTGCGCGGCGACAAGCTCGCGCTCCAGCGCCTGAAGGAAGCGGCCGAGAAAGCCAAGATCGAGCTGTCGTCGGCGAGCCAGACGGAAGTGAACCTGCCCTTCATCACGGCGGATGCGTCGGGTCCGAAGCACCTCACCATGAAGATCACGCGGGCGAAGCTCGAAGCCCTTGTCGATGACCTCATCCAGCGCACCATCGAACCCTGCAAGCGGGCGCTCAAGGATGCGGGCGTCACCGCGGCGCAGATCGAGGAAGTGGTTCTCGTCGGCGGCCAGATCCGCATGCCGAAAATACAGGACGTGGTGAAGCAGTTCTTCGGCAAGGAGCCGAACAAGTCGGTGAACCCCGATGAAGTCGTCGCAATGGGCGCCGCCATTCAGGCGGGCGTGCTGCAAGGCGACGTCAAGGACGTGCTGCTTCTCGACGTGACGCCGCTGTCGCTCGGCATCGAAACGCTGGGCGGCGTCTTCACGCGCCTCATCGACCGCAACACGACGATCCCGACCAAGAAGTCGCAGACCTTCTCGACCGCCGACGACAACCAGTCGGCCGTCACGATCCGCGTCTTCCAGGGAGAACGCGAAATGGCGGCGGACAACAAGCTCCTGGGCCAGTTCGATCTCATCGGCATTCCGCCGGCGCCGCGCGGCGTGCCGCAGGTCGAAGTGACCTTCGACATCGACGCCAACGGCATCGTCAACGTGTCGGCCAAGGACAAGGCGACCAACAAGGAACAGACGATCCGCATCGAAGCGTCGGGCGGCCTCAGCGAAAAAGACATCGAACAGATGGTCAAGGACGCAGAGGCGCACGCGGCCGAGGACAAGAAGAAGCGCGAGGACGTCGAGACGCGCAACCATGCCGAGGCGCTGGTGCATTCGACCGAGAAGTCGCTTGCCGAAAACGCCGACAAGGTGCCGGCCGACGTCAAGTCCGAGATCGAGGCCAATGTCGAGGCGCTGAAGACGGCGCTGAAGGACGGCGCGGCCGAGGACATCAAGACGAAGACGGCGACGCTGACCCAGAGCGCGATGAAGCTCGGCGAGGCGATCTACAAGGCGGCGCAGGAAAGCACCGCCAATGCGGATGCGGCGGCCGCCAGCGCCAAGGAAGACGGCGACAACGTGGTCGATGCCGACTTCGAGGAAGTCGACGAGAACAAGCGGGACGACCAGGGCAAGAGCGCCTGACATCCAATTCCGCGGGTCTCACTCATGGCATCCACCCCAACCACGCATGACGACGCCCCGGCGGACTTCGCTTCGCCGGGGCGTCCGTCTGTGCGGAGACGATAATCCTCATGGCGAAACGCGATTTCTACGAGGTGCTCGGCGTCGCTCGCAATGCGAATGCGGATGAGCTGAAGAAGGCCTATCGCAGCCGCGCGAAAGAGCTGCACCCCGACCGCAACCCCGGCGACAAGGAAGCGGAACACAACTTCAAAGAGTTGAACGAGGCCTATGACGCGCTGAAGGACGAACAGTCCCGCGCCGCCTACGACCAGTTCGGCCATGCTGCTTTCGACGGCAGCGCGGGGCGCGGCCCCGGCGGCTTCAATCCCGGTTTCGGCGGCGACTTCTCCTCCTCGATGTCCGACATATTCGACGATCTCTTCGGCGAGTTCATGGGCGGACGCGGCGGCAGGCGAGGGCGCGGACGCAACGAGAGCGGCGCGTCGCGCGGGCAGGACCTGCGCTACAACATGGAGATCAGCCTCGAAGAGGCTTATGAAGGCAAGAAGGCGCAGATCCGCGTGCCGTCATCGGTCGCCTGCGACACCTGCCACGGCTCGGGCGCGGAGCCCGGCTCCCAGCCCGTCACCTGCACAACCTGCAGCGGCGCGGGCAAGGTGCGCGCCTCTCAAGGCTTCTTCACCATCGAACGCACCTGTCCGACCTGTCACGGGCGCGGCCAGGTCATCGAGAAGCCTTGCAACGTCTGTCACGGCGCGGGCCGCGTCGAGCGCGAGCGGACGCTGTCGGTCAATATTCCGGCGGGCGTCGAGGACGGCACGCGCATCCGGCTCAGCGGCGAGGGCGAAGCGGGATTGCGCGGCGGACCGGCGGGCGATCTTTATATTTT
>DASVNC010000309.1:0-3991 GCA_036384055.1 Parvibaculum sp. | reverse complement strand
GCATGAAGCCGGTGCCGAGAATGACGATGGCGGCGATGATGGCCGCGACCGAACCCATAAGATCGCCCAATACATGCAGCGCCGCGCCGCGCAGGTTGAGACTTCCCTCGGCGCCGTGCAGCAGGAAAAAAGATAGGATGTTGACAGCAAGACCGCCGACGGCCACGACGAGCATCGGCTGGCCGAGGACGGGTGAGGGCGATGAGATGCGCATGGCCGCCTCGATGACGATCCAGACCGAGAGCGCGATCATGACGGCGCCATTGAGGAAGGCGGCGAGAATTTCGGCACGGTGGTAGCCATAGGAGCGCGCGTCGTCCGCCGGGCGGCGGGCAAAGCGCACGGCGAGCCAGGCCAGCGCCAGCGCGCCGGTGTCTGTCAGCATATGTCCTGCATCGGCGATCAGGGCGAGCGAGCCTGCGAACCATCCGCCAGCCGCCTCGACCAGCATGAAGCCGCCGGTCAGCCACATGGCGAGGGCGACACGGCGCTCGTTGTTCATGCCGCCGTGATCATGTCCATGCGCATGCGAATGATCGTGGTCGTGGTGTTGCGCCGGCATCGGCAGACCTTTTGCGGAATCGACAGGCGGCCATTATGGTCCATAAAAAACACCGGTGCGAGCGCCAGCCTTGCGGGCGCAGCGGGAGAAGCCGGACCATTTCAGGAGAAATTCATGCGTATCGGCACGCCGCTGACGCCCAATGCCACAAGGGTCATGCTTCTGGGCTCGGGCGAGCTCGGCAAGGAGGTGGTCATTGAACTGCAGCGATACGGGGCCGAGGTGATCGCGGTCGACCGCTATCCCAATGCGCCGGCGCATCAGGTGGCGCATCGCGCCCATGTGATCCAGATGACCGATGCCGCGGCTTTGCGCGCGCTGGTTGAAAAAGAGCGCCCCCATCTCATCGTTCCCGAAATCGAGGCGATCGCCACCGACGAGCTGGCGAAGATCGAGGCCGAAGGTCTGGCCGAAGTGATCCCGACGGCGCGGGCGGCGCAGCTCACCATGAACCGCGAAGGCATCCGGCGGCTGGCGGCGGAAGAGCTCGGACTGCCGACATCGCCTTACGCCTTCGCCGCCAGCGCCGCCGAGCTTGCGGCGGGCGCCGGGCGCGTCGGCTTTCCCTGTTTCGTGAAGCCCGTCATGTCCTCCTCCGGCAAGGGCCAGAGCTATGTCGAAAGCGCCGACGGCGTTCAGGCGGCGTGGGACTATGCGATGGCGGCCGGCCGCGTTGAACGACAACTCGTCATCGTCGAAGGCCGCATCGCCTTCGACTATGAGATCACGCAGTTGACGGTCAGGGCGCGCGGCGCGTCGGGCGAGATCGAGACCAGCTTCTGCGCGCCTGTCGGGCATGTGCAGGTCAAGGGCGACTATGTGGAGAGCTGGCAGCCGCAGCCGATGAGCAAGCTGGCGCTGGAACGCGCGCGCGACATTGCGAAGAAAGTCACCGACGCGCTGGGCGGACGAGGCATCTTCGGGGTCGAACTCTTCGTCAAGGGCGACGACGTCTGGTTCTCGGAAGTGAGCCCGCGTCCGCACGACACAGGGCTCGTAACGCTCGCGAGCCAGACCCAGAGCGAGTTTGCGCTTCATGCCAGAGCCATTCTCGGCTTGCCGGTCTCCACCGAGCTTCTGGCGCCGGGGGCCTCGGCGGTCATCTATGGCGGCATGGACGAGAAGGGCATCGCCTTCGAGGGGCTGGACGCCGCGCTGGCTGTGCCCGGCTCCGAGGTGCGGCTCTTCGGCAAGCCCGAGGCTTTCCCGCGGCGGCGCATGGGCGTGGCAGTGGCGCGAGGCCGGGACATTGCCGAGGCCCGGGCGCGGGCCCGAGAGGCCGCGTCGCGCGTGAAGCCGGTGCCGGCCTGATCGCAGCTTCGGGGTGAGGGGGCTTGAATATATCTAAAGTTCTATGTCGTCTCGTCTGGCATCGTGCAATTTCGCACGCGGCTTTTCGCCATCCTGCATTTCCTAGTGGTCTGCCCGCCGCTACTCTGCATTTAATGCAAGTGGATTTTGCGTGAGCGCGGTAACGAGCATGAATTGGGACGACCTTCGCTTCTTTCTGGCTGTGGCCGGGGCGGGCAGCCTCTCGGGCGCCGGCCAGCAGCTTGGCGTCAATACGACGACCGTTTTGCGCCGTGTTGCGTCGCTGGAAGACGACCTCGGCGCGCGCCTTTTCGAGCGCGAGCGGACGGGCTACCGGCTGACGGCGGCAGGCGAGAAGCTGGTCGAGGCGCTGGAGCCGGTCGACAGGCGGCTTTCAGCCCTGCCGAGGGACTTCGCGGCGGCCGGGTCTGGCAGCGAGGGCACGGTTTGCCTTGCCGCCAGCGAGGTTCTGGCTGAGTTCCTGATCGCGCCGGAGCTCCCGGCCTTCCATGCCGCTCATGCGGGACTTGAGCTTGAACTGGTGACCGACCCCCGCATTTCGGCGGGCCTCGCGCCCCGGATCGGCAATCCCCTGCGCGATGTCGACGTGGCCCTCAGGGCGGCACGGCCGACCCAGGGCGACATGCTGATGCGCAAGGTGGGCGACATGGCCTATGGGCTTTATGCGGCGCCCGGCTATCTCGCCGCACGCGGGAGGCCGGAGCAGATGGCCGACCTCGCATCGCACGATGTCATCGGTTTTCCCCGGGCCGAGGTGCCGTTAGGTCCAGTTTGGTGGATGTCGCGGGCGGAAAAGTCGTCCCGCGTTGCGTTTCGTTCCTCCAGCGTGGCCGCCCGGGCCGCGGCGGCGCGGAACGGGCTCGGCCTCGCGGCGCTGCCGTGCATACTGGCTGACGGAGACGCCGGGCTCGTCCGCGTCTTCGGGCCCGACCTCCTCGGCGCCCTCGAACTCTGGCTGATGGCGCGCAACGACCTGGCGCAACTCGCTCACGTCAGGGCCGTCATGGAGTTCATCGTCGAGGCCGTGAAGCGGCAACGGACGCGGCTCGACGGGCGCGCTCACGAGGTTACGGAACTACCTCCCAAACCCTTGAAAAACCGCTGAAATTCAGTCTTTCCCGTTGCGCTTCTGGAGGCTTTCGGCGTACAAGATTCGGGCTGACGCGCGGTGTTCCCGCGGCGCGCTCAGGCAGCTCCCCGTCGTGGTGAGCGGCGCTCATCCCCGTGCCTGTTCGTACACGGATGATTGGTCGGGTTCTGCTAGTGAGTCCTGAGCGTTTTCATGGCTGTCCAGACGAGTTCTCAGGGAAGCGAAGCTCAGATCAACCGGGGCCGGTTATCTTTCGCGGAAGAGCGGAGAGAGCCTGCCTCAGAAGTACGGGCTTTAACCATTTAACCACCATAAGCAACGACACTCTCAACCGTCCGCAGGCCGCGATCAGAGGCGACTTGGCGGACAATACGGTCAAAGGACTCGCATAGATGCTTTCCGGTCTGCTCGGCATGTTTTCGGCCGATATGGCAATCGATCTCGGTACGGCCAATACCCTCGTCTACGTGAAGGGCAGGGGGATCGTCCTCAACGAGCCATCGGTTGTCGCCATCATTGAAAAAGGTGGAAAGAAGCAAGTCCTCGCCGTCGGCGAAGAAGCGAAACAGATGCTCGGCCGAACGCCCGGCAACATTCAGGCGATCCGTCCGATGCGCGACGGCGTCATCGCCGACTTCGAAGTCGCCGAAGAAATGATCAAGCATTTCATCCGCAAGGTTCACAATCGCCGCTCTTTCGCCAATCCGCAGATCATCGTGTGCGTGCCTTCGGGTTCGACCGCCGTCGAGCGCCGCGCCATTCAGGAATCGGCGCTTTCGGCGGGCGCGCGGCGCGTCTATCTCATCGAGGAACCGATGGCGGCTGCAATCGGCGCGGGCCTGCCCGTAACGGAGCCGACTGGTTCGATGGTCGTCGATATCGGCGGCGGCACGACGGAAGTCGCGGTGCTGTCGCTGGGCGGCATCGTCTATGCGCGCTCGGTGCGCGTCGGCGGCGACAAGATGGACGAGGCGATCATCGCCTATATCCGCCGCCACCATAACCTG
>DASVNC010000308.1:0-2894 GCA_036384055.1 Parvibaculum sp. | reverse complement strand
CCATTGTCTCATCCCTCGCGGTCGATCCTCAGGGAGAACGGGCTGGATGCGGACGGCGATCTGATCCTCCGGCGCGTTCAGGCCAGGGACGGGCGGACGCGGGCTTTCGTCAACGATCAGCCGGTGAGCGTCGGGCTGCTCCGGCAGATCGGCGACGAGCTCATCGAAATTCACGGACAGCATGACGAGCGCGGTCTTCTCGATGCATCGGGCCATCGGGCGCTGCTGGACCTCTTCGGTGGATTGACGGACAAGGCCGCCGAGCTGCGTGGCCTCTGGACGGCAACCGCCGAGGCGCGCGCGGCCTTGGCGCATCAGGAGGCGAAGCTCGCTCGCGCCCGCGCCGAGCAGGATTATCTGCGGCATGTCGTCGGTGAACTCGATGAGCTGGCGCCTGAAGCCGGCGAAGAGACCAGGCTCGCCGAAGAGCGCACGCTGATGATGCATTCCGAAAAGATCGCCGCCGATCTCGACGAAGCGCAGGACGCGCTGTCGGGCGACGGGGGGCTGGAGGCGCGGCTGAATCAGGCGCTTCGGCGTCTGGCGCGGGCAGCAGAACAGGCCGGCGGGCGGCTCGACGCGGCGATTGCAGCCATCGACCGGACGCTGGTCGAAGCGGCGGACGCCCGCGACGAGGTGGCGCAGGCCATGCGGGCGCTGGAATTCGACCCGCAGCGTCTGGAGCGCGCCGAAACGCGCCTCTTCGCGCTTCGGGCGGCGGCACGCAAGCACAATGTCGCGGTCGATAATCTCGCCGCGCTGGCCGACAAGTTCCGGGGTGAGCTTGCCGACATCGAGGGCGGCGAGACGAAGCTGGCGGCCTTGAAGAAAGCTGCCGACGCCGCCTGGGCGTCCTATCTGAAAGTCGCCGATGTGTTGTCGGCGGCGCGGGCAAAGGCGGCGGCCAAACTCGACCAGGAAGTGATGCGCGAGCTGAAGCCGCTGAAGCTCGACAAGGCAATCTTCAAGACTTCGGTCGAACGGTTGACGCCGGAGAGCGCGGGCCCTGACGGGCTCGACCGCGTGTCGTTCCTGATATCGACCAATCCCGGCGCGCCGCTCGGCCCGCTCATCAAGATCGCTTCCGGCGGCGAGCTTTCCCGCTTCGTGCTGGCGCTCAAGGTGGCGCTCGCTTCGCAGGGCAGCGCGCCGACGCTGATTTTCGACGAGGTGGATGCTGGCGTCGGCGGCGCCGTCGCCGAGGCTGTCGGTCTGCGGCTGGCCGAGCTTGCCAGGACAGCGCAGGTTCTCGTCGTCACCCATTCGCCGCAGGTCGCGGCGCGCGCCTTCGACCATCTGCGCATTTCCAAATCCGAAAAGAAGGCGAAGGACGCCCGCGTCGCGACCAGCGTTGAAAAACTCGATGCAAGCGAGCGCCGCGAGGAAATCGCCCGCATGCTGGCCGGCGCCACTGTCACCGATGAAGCGCGGGCGGCAGCGGATCGGTTGATCGGGAGCCACCCGTGACACGCAAGCCGGAACGCCATGCCGCGGCGGAGCGCAAGCCCGTCGAGCAACTCACCATTGATGAAGCGCCTGCGGAGCTTGAACGACTGGCCGAAGAGATCGCCCGTCATGACAAGCTCTATCATCAGAAAGATGCGCCGGAGATTTCCGACGCCGATTACGATGCGCTGCGCCGCCGCAACGACGCGCTCGAACAGATGTATCCGGAGCTTGTGCGTAGCGACAGCCCCAACAAGCGCGTCGGCGCGGCACCGGCCGAGGCCTTCGGCAGGGTCGTCCATAAAGTCCCGATGTTGTCGCTCTCGAACGGCTTCGAGGATTCCGACGTCACCGAATTCTGGGGCCGCATCCGGCGCTTCCTCAACCTGAAGGACGGCGACGAGCTTGCCGTAACGGCGGAGCCGAAGATCGATGGACTGTCGGCGTCGCTTCGCTATGAAAAGGGAAAATTCGTCATCGGCGCGACGCGCGGAGACGGGCGCGAAGGCGAGAATGTCACAGCGAACCTGAAGACGATCGACGACGTGCCCGAGAGGTTGAACGGCCGCGACATTCCCGATGTCTTCGAGGTGCGCGGCGAAGTCTATATGAGCCACAAGGATTTCGAGGCGCTGAACAAACGGCAGCTGCAGGACGGCAAGCCGCCCTTCGCCAATCCGCGCAACGCGGCGGCGGGGTCGCTGCGCCAGCTCGATCCGAAGATCGCGGCGTCGCGGCCATTGCGCTTCTTCGCCTATGCCTGGGGCGAGGCCAGCGAGGTTCCCGCCGACACACATTCCGGCATGATCGAGACCTTCAAGCATTGGGGGTTCGAAGTGAACCCCTTCTTCCGCGTCTGCACATCGGCGGAGGAGCTCCTCGCCTTCTATCATGAGATCGAGGAGAGCCGGGCAAAGCTCGGCTACGACATCGACGGTGTCGTCTACAAGGTCAATCGGCTCGACTGGCAGCAGCGGCTCGGCTTCGTTTCGCGCAGCCCGCGCTGGGCGCTCGCGCACAAGTTTCCAGCCGAGCAGGCGGTGACCGTGCTGGAAGACATCGACATTCAGGTCGGCCGCACCGGGGCGTTGACGCCAGTGGCGCGGTTGAAGCCGGTGACGGTCGGCGGCGTCGTCGTCTCCAATGCGACGCTTCACAATGAGGATGAGATCGAGCGGCTCGGCGTCCGCATCGGCGATACGGTCGTCGTGCAGCGGGCGGGCGATGTGATCCCGCAAATCGTGCAGGTCGTCGAAGACAAGCGCCCGAAGAACGCGCGGAAGTTCAAGTTTCCGGATGTGTGCCCGGCATGCGGCAGCCATGCGGTGCGCGAGACGAATGAAAAGACCGGCAAGGTTGACGCGGTGCGCCGCTGCACGGGCGGTCTCATCTGTCCGGCGCAGGCGGTGGAAAGGCTTCGTCATTTCGTCTCCCGCAATGCCTTCGAC
>DASVNC010000307.1:0-4946 GCA_036384055.1 Parvibaculum sp. | reverse complement strand
CAACCCGCGTTACAAGGCGAAATATGCCGAGCTTCGGGCATGGATGGCGCAGTATTCCGGCGTTCCGGGGGCCGACAAGGTTTACAAGCTGGCGTTGAAAAAGCGTCCGCGCAGCGCCGCCGCGCCGGAGCATCCGGCCGTTCAACATTTCCGCCAGCCGTCGTCACATACCGTCTATGCGGTGGATGACGGCGACGAACCTGCGGCCTCGCCGCGCTTTGCCAAGATCGACGCCCATGTGCGCGAGCTGGTGCGCGACGCCAAGGCGATCGACGCGCTCAACTATCTCTCGGCGGTATCGACGCGGCTGACGCTGACCGATGTCGAATTCGACCGGATTCGCGAACGCATCGCCTGCTCCTTCTTCATCGAGAACGACAACCAGCACGCCTACGACATTGCCAGCGACATTGCGCGCTCGCATGCCCGGCAGGTGCCGCTTGCCGACTGGTATGCCGGCCTCGCTGCCTGGCGCATGGAGCGCTACGACGACGCGGCCGAGCATTTCGAGCGACTCGCGCGCTCGGAAACGGCGTCGGACTGGTCGAAGGCGGCCGGCGGCTTCTGGGCGGCGCGCGCCTATCTCGCCAATCGCGAGCCCGAGCATGTCGCCGAGATGCTGGAGCTTTCCGCCGACACGGGCGCGACCTTCTACGGGCTTCTCGCCACGCGCCAGCTGGGCCGCGAGCCGCGTTTCGACTGGGTCGAACCCAAGCTCGACCGCGCGATGTTCGAGCCGCAGGTGGCCGATCCGGCCGTCGCCCGCGCCGTGGCGCTGGTGCAGGTGGGACGGCGCGATGCGGCCGAGCAGGAACTGGTGCGGGCACATGGCTGGCTCGATCCGAGCCTCGACCCGGCGCTGATCGCGCTCGCCTCCAGCTTCAATCTGCCCGCACTCGAGCTGCAGGTGTCGAGCCTGGCCGACCTGCCGCCGGCGCGCGCGCATAACGGCGAGATCGCCATTAATTCGGGGCTCTATCCGATCCCCGACTACAAGCCGCAGAACGGTTTCCGCGTCGATCCGGCGCTCTTTTATGCGTTCATGCGGCAGGAGAGCAAATTCCGCCCCGACGCGATGTCCTTTGCGGGCGCGCGCGGGCTGATGCAGCTGATGCCGGCGACCGCGAGCCACATCGCGCAGGACACGACGCTGGCGCGCAAGAACAAGGACAAGCTGCTCGACCCCTCGTTCAACCTGACGCTGGCGCAGAACTATCTCGAGACGCTGATGGCGAGCGCCGAGCCGCGCGGCAATCTCTTCATGCTGACCTCCGCCTACAATAGCGGCCCCGGCAATCTCAGCCGCTGGCTCGACAACATCAATTTCAAGGGCGATCCGTTTCTCTTCATCGAGAGCATCCCCGCCCCCGAGACGCGCGGATATATCGAGCGCGTGCTGACGAATTTCTGGATTTACCGCGCCAAGCTCGGCCAGCCTTTGCATTCGCTCGACGCCACGGCGTCCGGCGACTGGCCGATCTACGAGCCGGTGGGAACTTCGGACTGACCTTCTTCTATCGCCGGGCGATACCTATCTGTCGTCCACCTCGTAGCCCTCTCTGTATTGGAAAGGCACACTCATGCCTGACATCGACAACTCGCGTCCATTCATTCCGCTCAACATTGCAGTGATGACGGTTTCCGACACACGCACACGCGAGACCGACGCTTCCGGCGATGTGCTCGAAGCGCGCATCACCAAGGCGGGCCACAAGCTCGCCGACCGCGCCATCGTTTCGGACGACGTGGCGATGATCCGCGGCCAGCTTCTGTCCTGGATCGCAAGCTCCGACGTCGATATCGTCATCTCGACGGGCGGCACGGGGCTTACGGGCCGGGACGTGACACCGGAAGCCTTCAAGTCGGTCTATGACAAGGAGATCGACGGCTTCTCGGCCATCTTCCATCGTGTCAGCTACGAAAAAATCGGCACTTCCACCTTGCAGTCGCGCACCACGGCGGGCGTCGCCCACGGCAAATATCTTTTCGCGCTGCCGGGATCGCCCGGCGCCTGCAAGGACGGCTGGGACGAAATCCTCCAGTACCAGCTCGACAACCGCTACCGGCCCTGCAACTTCGTCGAGATATTGCCGCGCCTTCAGGAGCACCGGCAGGCGGGGTGATCCGCCTCTTGATCGGCAGCCCGCCTCGCGCCACTCTGACGGCGGATCAACGCGGGCGAGGAGAGGCCATATGTTCAAGGAATTTCGTGATTTTGCGCTTAAGGGCAATGTGCTCGACATGGCGGTCGGCATCATCATCGGCGCCGCCTTCACGACCATCGTCACGTCGCTCGTCAATGACATCATCATGCCGCCCATCGGCGTGCTGCTCGGCGGCGTCGATTTCTCGAACTATTTCCTGCCCCTGTCGATGAACGCCGCGCCCGTGTCGCTGGAAGCGGCGAAGGCGGCGGGCGTGCCGGTGCTCGCCTATGGCAAGTTCGTCAACGCCGTCATCAACTTCACCATCGTCGCCTTCGCACTCTTCATGGTGATCCGCCAGATGAACGCGGTGAAGAAGCGGATCGCGCGGGGCGAGGAGCCTGCCGCCGAGAAGCCGCGTCAGGAAGTGCTGCTGGAAGAAATCCGCGATGCGCTGAAGGCGCGGGGGTGAAGCGGGTTGCCGACTAAAATCATCCGTCACCCCGGCCTTGTGCCGGGGTGACACTTATTTGTTCGTGTACGGCCTTCCCCGCCAACGTGCGTAATCTTCTTCCGTATCGACATCGGCGAGCGTTTCCAGCATCGCAACGCTGAGCCCGGCACGCCTCACATTTGCAATCGTATCGGCGAGTGCGTGTTCGCTCGACCAGCGCACGCCGCCAAAAATCTCCGCGACGCGCGGGCGGCGTTTCAGGCCGACGAGCCAATAGCCGCCGTCATGCGCCGGGCCGAAGACGGCGTCGAACCGGCCGAGGGCGCGAAAGGCTTGCGCGATGTGGGCGCGCGCGATGCCCGGAATGTCGCTGCCGACAATAACGACGGGGCCCGGCGGCAGGTCGCGCATCAGGCGGCCCATGCGGGCGCCGAGATCGCCCGGGCCTTGCGCGACGCGCATGATGCTTTCCGGCCAGACGCCCTTCTCATGCACCGCGCGATCGGGCGCCAGCGCCAGCAGCGTCTGGCAGCGCGGGTCGGGCCCAAGGCGGCGCAGCAGGTCGAGGCCCGTCCGGCGATAGAAGCGGGTCGCCTCGACCGCGCCGACGCCCCGGGCAAGCCGCGTCTTCACCGTGCCGAGGCGCGGGGCCTTCGCCATGACGACGAGCTGAGGCGTTGGCAACATTCAGGTCAGGAATAGATGCGGGCGATGACGCGGGGCGGCACGCCGAGATAATAGAGCGTGATGCAGAGCGCGTTGCGGGCGATGCGGGCGATGAAGCCGTCGCTGAGGTAGCGATCGGGGCTCGTCACGGCGCGGGCGCGCAGCATCACGAGACGGCGGCGGCCGATGCGGCGAACGAGATCGACGTCTTCCATCAACGGCAGCGACTGAAAGCCGCCGATACGGTCATAGAGACGACGGTTCACGATGAGGCCCTGGTCGCCGTAGGGGAGGCGCAGCAGCGCACAGCGCAAGGCGACGATGCGTTCGAGGAAGCGCGCGGCGCCCGAAAAATCATCGAGCGTGAAGCGGAAGGCGGCGGCGATTTCGGGCGAGCGGATGCGGCCCGAGGCGACGCGCTCGAAGAGCTTGTCCACCTCCACGTCCCAGCCCTGCTCGAGTTCCGTGTCGGCGTGGAGGAATAGAAGCCAGTTGCCCTTGGCGGCCTGGGCGCCGGCGGCAAGCTGGTTGCCGCGGCCGCGCGGGCTTCGGATCAGCTTCGCGCCCGAGGCTTCGGCGATTTCGGCGGTGCCGTCGGTCGATCCGCCATCGGCGATGATGACCTCGCGGACGACGCCGTGAACCACCGCGGGCACCAGCGTCGCCAGCGCGCGGGGCAGCGTTTCCTCGGCATTCAGGGTCGGGATGATGACGCTCAGCATGGCGCGCATCATATCCGTTGAGGCCTTGAAGGCGAGTGAACAGACTAAATGTTCTTGTTATGTTCTTATCTTCTGATAGACTTTTCTCATGACGACGAGTCGCGAGATAGCACGCCCCGGCCGCCCCGCCCGTTCCCCTGCCAATTCCCCGATTGGCCCCGCGGGCGCCCGGCCTCCCCGCCTGGCGGACCCCGTTCCCCTCGCAAATCGAGGGGTCCCCCAGCCTGGCCGCCGCGGCCGGGGCGCGCTGACCAACGAAAGCGGGCGCTTCGAACACGAAGCGCGCGTGCTGCTCGACGACGGCTGGGGCACGATCGACGCCCCGCCGCCGTTGAAGACGCAGGTGACGGACGAGAGCCCGCGCACGATCATCACGCGGAATTCATCGCCCGATATTTCCTTCGACCGTTCGATCAATCCCTACAGGGGCTGCGAACATGGCTGCGTCTACTGCTTCGCGCGGCCGAGCCATGCCTATATGGGTCTCTCTCCCGGTCTTGATTTCGAGTCGAAGCTTTTCGCCAAGCCGAATGCGGCGGCGCTTCTGGAAAAGGAGTTGTCGCGCAAGGGCTATGAAGTCGCGCCGATTGCGATGGGGACGAATACCGATCCCTATCAGCCGATCGAGCAGCGCTACAGGATCACGCGCAGCGTTCTGGAAGTGCTGTCGGCCTTCAACCATCCGGTCACCATCGTCACCAAGTCGGCGCGCGTCACCCGCGACCTCGACATTCTGAGCGACATGGCCAGGCGCAATCTCGTCAAGGTGGCGCTGTCGGTCACGACGCTCGATGCAAAACTCGCCCGCACGATGGAGCCGCGCGCTTCGACGCCGTCGCGCCGTCTTGAGGCGATGAAGCTGCTGTCGGCGGCGGGTGTGCCGGTCGGCGTCATGGTGGCGCCCATCATCCCGGCCCTGACCGACAGCGAGATCGAGAAAATCCTGACCGGCGCGGCTTA
>DASVNC010000306.1:0-2218 GCA_036384055.1 Parvibaculum sp. | reverse complement strand
GGGCTAAAAAGTGATCTTCAAGACCCCTCTCCCTCTGGGAGAGGGAGGGACCCGCCGCAAAGCGGCGGGAGGGTGAGGGCCTTCCTATCTTCGTGCCGCCACAACCCGATCGAGCTTCTCCTCGATCCGCGCCAGCGAAGCGCGCATCGCGTTCGACTGTTCTTCCAGCCGCGCGGTGCGCTCCACCACTTCGTCGGTGCGGGCGGAGCGGGCTTCCAGCGTGTCGAGGCGTTCAGCCGCCGCGCCCGACCAGGTCAGCGCCGCGCCCGTTTGCAACAGGATGGTGACGACCAGCGCCACCGGAATGTGGCGGTCGAGTTTCCAGCCTGCATTGTCGCCGAGTTTCATGATGGCCTCCGGGCCTCGTCCTTCGAGACGCGGACCTTTCGGTCCGCTCCTCAGGGTGAGGATTTGATTCTGAATATGACCCTCACCCTGAGGAGCGGCGAAGCCGCGTCTCGAAGGGCGAGGCCGGGGCACCTAGCCCCCGCTCTTCCCATACCCCACCGCCGCGCGCTTCTCGTCGTCGGTAAGGAAATCCGCTTTCGACACACGCGCCCACAGCGCCTCGCGGTCGGCGGAAAGCGCGTCCACCTGATCGGTGTCATACCAAAGCCTCAGCCCTTCGCCGTAGCGCGATCCCAGCCAGCGCGTCAGCGCGCGCGCCGTGCGGCCAGCGAGCGGCAGCACGGTCTGGCGCCAGAAGGTGCGGTTAGCTTCCTGGTAATTGGAAAACGTGTTGTCGCCCGGAATGCCGAGCAGCATCGGCGGCACGCCAAAGGCCAACGCGATCTCGCGCGCCGCGGCGCTCTTCGCCTGAATGAAATCCATGTCCTTTGGGCTCAGCCCCATCGCCGTCCAGTCGAGCCCGCCTTCGAGCAGCAGCGGCCGGCCCGCATTCGCCGCGCCCTGATAGTTGTCGGAAAGCTCCTGCTTCAGCCGCGCGAACTGGTCCTCGGTGAGGTTGGCGTTGCCGTCGCCGCCCTTATAGACCAGCGCGCCGCTCGGCCGCGCCGCGTTGTCCAAGAGCGACTTGTTCCACTGGCCCGCCTGATTGTGAATATCGACGGCGAAGGCCGCCGCCTCCATCGGCGAGAGGCCATAGTGATCGTCGGTCGGGTTGAACAGCCGCATATGCAGGATCGGCGCTTCGCCCCTTACCGGGTCATAGGCGAAGCTCACTGTCCGTCCGTCAACGGAATAGTCATAAGCCTCCGGCCAGCCGCTCGCCCCCGGCACCACCTTCATGCGGTCGGGGCGCAGCACATAAAGTTCGCGGGGCGCGCCGTCGAGTTCGACGAGTTCCATATAGCTGTTGCCCGCGACTTCGAGAAATCCGTACCAGCTCTCGAAAAAATCCGCACCGCTTTCATGCGGGTTCGGCGTTTCCAGCAGCGACAGCAGCGGGTGCGCCGTCAGTTCGCGCGCGCCGTCGTAAAGCAGCCAGGGCACGGAGGCCGCCGCTTCCGCGATCATGCGCACGCAACGGTAGGCGACCGCGTTGCGCTCGAAGCCTTCGCGGGCGAGCGCTGCATAGTCGCGCGGCGTCCAGACCGCGCGGCCCTGCAGCTGCAGCGCGAAAAGCGGCCCGGTGCGGCTCGTCTTCACTTCCTGCGGGCGCGGCGCGGGGCGCATTTTTGCCGCCAGCTTTCGCAACGGCCCCCCGATCAGATCGACTGGCATAAGACACTCCTCAATCAATTATTGTCATCCCGGCTTTATGCCGGGATCCAGAGGCGACAAACGCGGAGCAAGCGGCCCTGGGTCCCGGGACAAGCCCGGGATGACACCAGTGGTTTGGGTGCTGGCCTCGGTTCCTCGAGTCCTCCCCCGCTTGCGGGGGAGGGTTGGGAGGGGGCCTTCCTAAAGCCGTCTCACTTTCGGCGCGCCGCTCTCGCCGTCGAGCATCAGATCGGTCAGCGCCCAGACCAGCGCATCGACGCGGTCGGGGCTTTTGCCCATGCCCGGCACGAAGTCGCACATCTGGTCTTCCAGCCGCGCCAGCGATCCCACATGCGAAACGAGCCCGCGCTCATAAAGCGCCGCCACAGGTTCGGCCCGTGCGCCTTTGCCGCGCGTCGCACGGACGAGTTTCAGCGGTGCCTGCGGCATCACCTGCCGCATGATCGCGGCGACCCTTTCGCCGCCCTGGTTCACCTCGGCGACGATGCGGTCCGCCTCGTGATCTCGAAAGGCTTTCGCGGCGCGGTTCGCCCAG